>NZ_NFIL01000038.1:0-20398 GCF_002161755.1 Flavonifractor sp. An4
GATGGCGTCGTGGTCGGGAGAGAAGCGGACAAAGGCACACACCTGTCTGCAAAATGTCTCGCAGCGATTGGAGGCCATACACTCACCTCAATTCATAATGGGTGGCCCAGGATTCCGGTATAGGGGATTGGTAGCGCAAGGCTCCGGCGGCGTCGTAACCCTTGACCTGGAGATCCTCCGGAAAGACAAAGCCGGGGCCTGACGTATAGGGAATCAGGAAGCAGTTCTCCGTGCTCTGGGTCTGGCTGGCGGAGAGCAGGGTGTAGCCTTGTTTTGTTTCGGCAGAAATAGGGAACGTGATCTCCACCTGAGTGATCTCTGGATCATTGGAGATTACCAGCACAGCTCCGCTGTTCCAGTCGCTGACCACCAGAGGTACCAGAGGCAGGTCCGGATCGTTCTCCACAGCGTCCAGGCCGCCGGTCTGCCAGAACAGGCCGTAGTGGTTGACGCCGCACCAGGCGTACCAGTCCCCGTGGCGGAGAATGTAGTAGCGGTCGTACTGGCCGATCTTGACTTTGTTGGCCTCCCGGGAATAGTCCAGGGTAGTGATGACCTCCCCGGGGCCGAAGAAATAGCGGTCCTGGGTGGCCTCCAGGGCCTGTTCGGCGGTGAGGATGGGAAAGTCCAGCCGGAGTATCAGCACCACCAGGACTACTGCCAGCAGCAGTGCGTCCCGGAAGATGCGGCGCTTCCGCTGGGCGGGGGTGACGGAGGGTCTGGCCATGTCAGTCCCCTCCTTTCAGCGGCAGGGTCAGAGAGATGGCGTTCTCTCCGAAGCGGTCAAAGTGGAGGGTGATGGAGGTTGCCTCCGGATCAATACCCCCCACCCATAGATCATAGTAGGAGGCGAAGGGATAGACGGCGGATGGATTGCCGGAGGAATCCCCGGCGGAGGTGGGCAGCTGGTACAGCACCTGCTCACCTCTGGAGGGGTAGCGGTTGCCCAGATCGTCCTCCGCCCACAGCCACTCCCGGAATTCCGGCCCCCGCTGCCAGGGGTTGGAGTGGGTCACCTTCAGCAGATAGCTCAGATGCAGGGCCTCGTCACGGTATACGCTGGTCTCCGAGTGTGTGACAACCGCCCGCTGGATGGAGAAGGTGTAGCCCTCATACTGCCAGACAGCGCCGGGGGTGAAATCAGCCACCACGTCGTACTCGTCGTAATGCTCCAAAAGATAGCCCATCCCCACGCCGTCGTAACTGGGGGGCGCGATCAGGTTAGTGACCGTCTCTTTTGCCTGGGGTAGGGCGAAGAGCAGGACAAGGAGGGCCAGAGTCCACACCACCCGGCGGAACCAGATCTGAAACCAGCCCAACAGGGGATGATGGATCTGATCCAGCCAGCGGCCCAGTTCTTCCGGGTCTCCCATGGCCCGGACGGCCCTGGACTCGGCGTCCCACAGGGTCATGTTTGGATAGGCCTCCAGCAGGGTGTCCCGGTGCTCCTCCATGTGGCCGGTCAGCTCTGCGGAAATGGCGTCGTGGTCGGGAGAGAACCGGACGAAGGAACATACCTGACCGCAGAATTGGTTTATGGTGAGCCGGGAACCGCCGGGGGCGTCCATCAGGCCATGGCCGGGGCGGACCCGGCCAGCACCGCGTTCACCGCCTGGGAGAAGGTGGTCCACTCCTTCTTCTTCTCATCCAGCAGCCGAAAGCCCTTTTTTGTGATGTGGTAATACTTGCGGGTGCGGCCGGTGGGGGCCTCCTTCTCGTAGGACTGGACCGCCCCCTCCTTCTCCAGGGTGTGGAGAATGGGGTAGAGGGTGCCCTCCTTCATGGAGAAGGTGTTGTCGCTCTTGGCCTCCAGCTCGGCGATCATCTGGTAGCCGTACTTGTCCTCTCCGGACAGGAGAGAGAGTACCAGCAGGGTGGTGCTGCCAGACAGCAGGGATTTATCCGCTTTCATGGGAAACCTCCTTTCAGATCAAAAACAATACCTCGAGTTTCTAGGTATATTATACCTAGAAACTCGAGGTATGTCAACAGAGGTTTTATTTCATGCGGCTGCGAAGGGGCCGGCCAGACAAAAAGCGGTCCAGATTGTCCAAAAACAGGGCCTGAAGCTGATCCAGGGTGACCTGCATATGGTTGTAGCCTCCGGCGGTGTGGGGGGTGATGAGGGCCCGGGGAGCGCTCCAGAGAGGGTGATCCGGAGGGAGGGGCTCCGGGTCGGTGACATCCAGTCCCGCCCCCAGCAGATGCTCCTGGGACAGGACTTCCGCCAGGGCGGCACAGTCGATGGCAGAGCCCCGGCCGGCGTTGAGCAGCACGGCATCGGACTTCATCAGCAGCAGACGGCGACGGTCCATGAGTCCGGCGGTATCCCCGTTGTGGGGGAGGACCAGGGCCACCACATCGGCCTGGGGAAGCAGGCAGTCGATGGCGGACAGGGGGAAAGTCTGGTCGAAGTCCTCCACGGAAGCGTCGGAGCGGTGGAGGCCCATGACGGTTTTGGCCCCGAAAGCCCGGCACAGACGGGCAAAGTGGCGGCCAATGTCGCCGGTACCCCCCACCAGAACGGTCTGCCCCCGCGGGGAGTGGACGTGGCCTAAATCGGCCCAGGTGCGGGTGTTTTGCTGATCCCGGTAGGCGGGCAGCCTCTTGTAGATGGCCAGCAGCATGGCCAGCAGATGCTCGGAGACGGCGGGGCCGTAGGCTCCGGCGGCGCAGGTGAGCACCACCCCCTCGGGCAGGACGCCGGGGACCAGATAGGGGTCCACACCAGCGTTCCAGCTCTGGACCCATTTCAGCCGGGGGAAGGTTTTGAGATCTGCCGGGGGAACGAAACCCATAAGGATGGTGGTGCGTTCCCGCCAGTCCTGGGGGATGGCTGCCGCCCCCCGGCGGTCACTGGTGGGGAGAAAGAGGTGCTCCTCGTTGGGAGCGGCGGTACGGAAGCGGTCCTGATCTTCCGGGGTGAGGGGGAGCAGGTGGAGAATGGTTTCCATAGGATAAGCCTCCAGATATGGATAATGTAGAAAAGAGGGCTGGTTGGAAAACCAGCCCTCTTAAGCAATTACTTAATGGTAATGAGCAGCTCGCCGGCCTTGACGGAGCCGCCTTCCTTGATGAGTACCTCGTCCACGGTACCCGCCATGCGGGCCACCACGGAGGTCTCCATCTTCATGGCCTCAATGACGGCCAGGACCTGGTTCTCCTCCACCTTGTCGCCGGGTTTGACGTTTACCTTGGACACCATGCCGGGGATAGAGGCGCCCACCTGGCTCTTGTCGGAGGGATCGGCCAGATTGACCTTGCGGGCCTGGGCGGTGGCGCTCTTGTCGGGCACGGCCACCTCGCGGCGCATACCATTGAGCTCGAACTGCACGTTGCGGGTGCCGTCCTCGTTCAGGTCGCCCAGACCCATATACTTGATGACCAGGGTCTTGCCGTCCTCGATGTTGATCTTGTTGGTCTCGCCCAGGGCCATGCCGTTGAAGAACACATGGCTGCCCATGCGCATGATATAGCCGTACTCCTGACGGTGGCGGTAGAAGTCCTCCACCACCTTGGGATAGAGGCACCAGGAGATAACGTTGTGGTCGGAGGCGTCGGGATAGAACTTGCGGACCTCTTCCCGGGCCTTCTCAAAGTCGATGGGCTCCAGCAGCTCGCCGGGGCGGCAGGTGATGGGCTTCTCGCCCTTGAGGACCACCTTCTGCAGATCCTCGGGGAAGCCCCAGGCGGGCTGACCCATCATGCCCTTGAAGTAGCTGACCACGGAGTCGGGGAAGGTGAGGGCCTCGCCCCGCTCCACGATATTTTCGGGAGTCAGGTCGTTCTGCACCATGAAGATGGCCAGGTCGCCCACCATCTTGGAGGAGGGAGTCACCTTCACGATGTCGCCCAGCATATGGTTGACGGTCTTGTACATCTCCTTGACCGCCTCGAACTGGTGGCCCAGACCAATGCTCTCCACCTGGCTCTTCAGGTTGGTGTACTGGCCGCCAGGCATCTCGTAGCGGTAGATGTCGGTGGAGGGGTTCTTGATGCCCGCCTCAAACTTGCTGTAGCGCAGGCGCACGTCGGCCCAGTAGTCGGACAGCTTCTGCAGCTTGTCGCTGTCCAGGCCGGTGTCCCGCTCCTGGCCATGGAGGGCGGCCACCACCGCGTTCATGGAGGGCTGGCTGGTCATGGAGGACATGGAGTCGATGGCGCAGTCCACGATGTCCACGCCGGCCTCGGCGGCCATCAGATAGGCGGCCACCTGGTTGCCGGAGGTGTCATGAGTGTGCAGGTGGATGGGCAGGCCGATCTCCTGCTTCAGGGTGGACACCAGCTTCTTGGCGGCGTAGGGCTTCAGCAGGCCGGACATATCCTTGATGCACAGCAGATGGGCCCCCCGCTTCTCCAGCTCCTTGGCCATATTCACATAGTATTGCAGGGTGTACTTATCCCGCTTGGGATCCAGGATGTCGCCGGTGTAGCAGATGGTGGCCTCGCACAGCTTGCCCTGCTTGAGCACCTCGTCCATGGCCACTTCCATGCCGGGGATCCAGTTCAGGGAGTCGAAGATACGGAACACATCGATACCGCCGATGCAGGCCTCCTTGATAAAGGCGCGGATCAGGTTATCGGGGTAGTTGGTGTAGCCAACGGCGTTGGCGCCACGCAGCAGCATCTGGAAGGGAATGTTGGGGATCTTCTCCCGCAGCAGCCGCAGCCGCTCCCAGGGAGACTCGTGGAGGAACCGGTAGGCCACGTCGAAGGTGGCGCCGCCCCACATCTCCAGGGAGAAGCAGTCGTTGAGGATCTCGGCGGTGCCCTCGGAGGCCTTCAGCATATCCCGGGTACGCACCCGGGTGGACAGCAGGGACTGATGGGCGTCCCGCATGGTGGTGTCGGTGATGAGCAGCTTCTTCTGGTCCAGCACCCAGTCCCGCACCGCCTCGGGGCCCTTGCTGTCCAGCAGCTGCTTCAGGCCGGTACACTTGGGCGGGGTGTTCTCGTAGGGCGGGAAACGGGGAATGTCATGCTGAGGACGCTCGGCAGAGGGGGAGTCCACCTGGATCTGGGCGATATATTTGAGGATCTTGGTGGCGCGGTCCCGTCCGGTGTCGATATCGAAGAGCTCGGGGGTCTCATCGATGAACTTGGTATGGCACTGGCCGGCCCGGAAGGTGGGGTGGGCCAGGATGTTGGTGACGAAGGGGATGTTGGTCTTGACGCCGCGGACGTGTTCCTCGCTGATGGCGCGCATGGCCTTGCGGCACACGCCCTCGAAGGTGTTGTCCCAGGAGGTGACCTTTACCAGCAGAGAGTCATAGTAGGGAGAGATCTCAGCGCCGGTGTAGGCGTTGCCGCCGTCCAGACGGACGCCGAAGCCGCCGCCGGAGCGGTAGGCGGTGATCTTGCCGGTGTCGGGGGCGAAGTTGTTGGCCGGGTCCTCGGTGGTCACCCGGCACTGAAGGGCATAGCCGTTCATATGGACGGCATCCTGAGAGGGGATGCCGATCTCCGGGGTAGACAGGGGGTGACCCTCGGCAATGAGGATCTGGGCCCGCACCAGGTCCACACCGGTGACCATCTCGGTGACGGTGTGCTCCACCTGGATACGGGGGTTCATCTCGATGAAATAGTGGTTGCCCTCTTTATCTACCAGGAACTCCACGGTGCCGGCGGAGACATAGCCCACGTGCTTGGCCACCTTGACGGCATCCTCATACAGCTTCTGGCGGGTAGCTTCGGGCACGCTGAAGGCGGGGGCGAACTCCACCACCTTCTGATAGCGGCGCTGCAGGGAGCAGTCGCGCTCACCCAGGTGTACCACATTGCCGTGCTTGTCGCCCAGGATCTGTACCTCGATGTGCTTGGGCTCCACCAGGTACTTCTCAATGAAGATGTCCTCGTTGCCGAAGGCCTTCTTGGCCTCGCTCTTCACCAGATTGAAGGCAGGGATGACCTCCTCCGGCTTGTCGCAGCGGCGCATACCGCGGCCGCCGCCGCCGCCGGCTGCCTTCAGAATGATGGGGAAACCGTAGGAGATGGCCTTCTCCAGGGCCTCTTCTCCGCTTTTCAGGGGTTCAGAGGAGCCGGGGATGGTGGGCACGTTGCAGGCCTTGGCGATGGCCTTGGCCGTCAGCTTGTCGCCCATCTGGGCCAGAATCTTGGAGGAGGGGCCGATGAAGGTGATGCCGGCATCCTCGCAGGCCTTGGCAAAGTCGGCATTCTCACTCAGGAAGCCGTAGCCGGGGTGGATGGCGTCCACGTTGCGGCGCTTGGCCAGGTCAATGATGGAGGGGATGTCCAGATAGGCCCCCAGGGGGGACTTGTTTTCGCCGATGAGATAGGCCTCGTCCGCCTTGGTGCGGAAAAGGGCGAAGGTGTCCTCGTTGGAATACATGGCCACCGTGTGCAGGCCCAGATCGTAGCAGGCCCGGAATACCCGGATGGCGATTTCGCCCCGGTTTGCCACCAGGACCTTGTTGAACTTACATTCCGCCATGCTGTCCGTCCTTTCTAACAAAAATCTCTTACTGTGCAAGCAATCCCCGGTCACTCCTTCGTGCCCGGGGCTGAGGGCCCGGTCCTTTCCGGGCATATTCCCTATGATATTATACCAGTAGTGACATTATATCTTATACGCTAAAGTATTTGCAATCATTTTTCTTTAAAATTGCAAATCTTGGCGGGAACTACAGGAATCTTCCCGGCCGCTTGTCGGGAAATAGGAAATATGCTACACTCAGTTTGTCGAAAAGCGGTTTCGACAAACTGAGTGCCTTTTTAAAACTTCTGAGAAGTTTTAAAAAGTTTTGACTGGATGCGAAAGGACACCCTGATGGTTTCCTTTCACACTATCTTTCCTTCCGAAAATGGAAGCCTGGAAACTTTTTATGCAAAAATGGTATAGAATGATGCAAAAGAGGTGAGATCATGTCGCTGACATTAAAGACCGGCGTGGAGGCCCTGCCTGGGGTGGGACCAGCCCGGGCCAAAGCTCTGGCCCGTCTGGGGCTGACTACCGTGGGTGATTTGCTGGGCTACTATCCCCGGGACTATGAGGACCGGCGGAAGAGCGCCTCCATTGCCTCGGCGCCGGCGGATGTGCCGGTATGCCTCACTCTGATGGTGGCCGAGCCGCCTCGGCTCTCCCGTATCCGAAAGGGACTGGAGCTGGTGAAGGTGCGCCTGGTGGACGACACCGGCAGCCTCACCGCCACCTTTTTCAACCAGGCCTATTTGAAGGATGCCCTGCGGACGGGGGAAACTTACGTCTGTTTCGGCAAGGTGGAAGGTGAGGGCGCCCGGCGGCAGATGACCAACCCGGTGTGCGAGCGGGTGGATCGGGTGCGCTTCACCGGCCGCATTTTGCCGGTATATTCCCTGACCCACGGGGTGTCCAACAACCTGCTGGCGGGGCTCACCCTCCGGTGTGTGGAGGAGTGTGCCGCCCAGGTGGAGGAGAGTCTGCCCCAGGAGCTGCGGCAGGCCCACCAGCTGGCCGAGGCCGAGTTTGCCGTCCGCAATGTCCACTTCCCTGCCGATGAGGATGCCCTGGCGGTGGCCCGACGGCGGCTCATTTTCGAGGAGCTGTTCTATCTCACCTGCGGCATGGCTCTGCTGCGTACCCGCCGGGACAAGGCGGCAGGGCTGCCCTTTGAACAGTTCCCAGAGGAGGATTTTCTAAATCTGCTCCCCTTCTCTCTCACCGGGGCGCAGCGGCGGGTGATTGGGGAGATGACTGCGGATCTCACCTCCGGCGCTCCCATGAACCGGCTGGTCCAGGGCGACGTGGGTTCGGGTAAGACCATGCTGGCAGCCTACGGGGCCTGGCTGGCGGCAAAAAACGGGTACCAGTGTGCCCTGATGGCTCCCACCGAGCTGTTAGCCGAGCAGCACTATCGCTCCCTGGCCCCTTTGCTGGAGCAGGCCGGGTTGCGGGTGGGGCTGCTCACCGGCGCGGTGAAGGGTAAGGCCCGCAAGACGGTGTATGCCGCCCTGGAGAGCGGCGAGCTGGATCTGGCCATCGGCACCCACGCTCTTTTGAGCGAGGGAGTGACCTTTGCAAAGCTGGGGCTGGTGGTCACCGACGAGCAGCACCGCTTTGGCGTAGGCCAGCGGGCAGCCCTGGCGGCCAAGGCTAACGGCACGCCCCACGTGCTGGTCATGTCGGCCACCCCCATTCCCCGCACCCTGGCCCTCATCATCTACGGCGATCTGGATGTGTCGGTGGTGGATGAATTGCCCCCCGGTCGCTCCCCGGTGGAGACCTATGTGGTGGGGGAGGACAAGCGGCAGCGGATGTACAATTTTGTCCGCAAGCTGGTGGGAGAGGGCCGTCAGGTCTATATGGTCTGCCCTGCTGTAGAGGAAGGAGAGGCTGACGGAGAGGAGCCGGGTCCCGGCGGCCCGGCGGCTGACCTGAAGGCCGCCGTTACCTATGCCCAGACCCTCCAGACCCAGGTCTTTCCCGACCTGCGGGTGGGCCTGGTCCACGGCAAGATGAAGAGCAAGGAGAAGGACGCGGTTATGACCGCTTTTGCCGCCGGGAAACTGGATGTGCTGGTATCCACCACCGTCATCGAGGTGGGGGTGGACGTGCCTAACGCCGCCCTGATGATCGTGGAGAACGCCGACCGCTTCGGCCTTTCCCAGCTCCACCAGCTGCGGGGCCGGGTGGGCCGTGGCAAGCACCAGTCCTACTGCGTGCTGGTGACCTCCACCCGCAGCCAGGACAGCCGGGAGCGGCTGAGGGTCTTGTCAAAAACCAACGATGGGTTTAAAATCGCGGAGGAGGATCTGCGCCTCCGTGGCCCCGGCGACTTTTTCGGCTCCCGGCAGCACGGCCTGCCTCAGCTGGGTATTGCCGATCTGGCGGGGGATATGCGGGTGCTGAAGGAGGCACAGACTGCCGCCGAGGAACTGCTCCGCTCCGACCCCGGCCTGACTCTGCCGGAGCACGCCGGACTGCTGGGGCGGGTGAAACGTCTTTTTGCCGAGCAGGGGGACGTATTTAACTAAGAGAAAAGGACAGAAACTGTTTTATGGATCGTATGGAAGAGACCAAGGGCCTGCGGGCCCGAACCGATATCCACTTCAACTGCTGCCAGTCGGTGCTGGTGCCCTTTGCCGACCAGTGCGGACTGACCAAGGAGGCGGCCTACCAGCTGGGCGCCCACTTCGGAGCGGGCATGAAGCACGGCGCCACCTGCGGCGCGGTGACCGGGGCCCTGATGGCACTGGGTATGGCGGGGGCCGACAGCAACGCCGCCCTGGACCTGATGCGCCGGTTCCGGGAGCACAATCAGGCTCTGGACTGTACTACTCTGCTACAGCTGGCCGCAGAGCGGGGCGAAGAGCGCAAGTGCCACTGCGACCGGATGGTGTATGAGGCGGTGGAACTGCTGGAGGAGCAGCTGGAGCGGAAGTAAGCGTGAAAAAGGGGCCCGGCCTGTCAAACAGGCCGGGCCCCTTTTTGCGGTTCAGTTCAGAGTGAGCGTGATGGGAGTGTCCAAAGTGGAGGTGTGGTAATCCAGGATCTCCAGTTCTACCTGGTCAAAGGGATAATCTTTCAGGGGAACGGACTCTTCAAAGATGCCCTCCAGCTCCGTCCCGTCCTCATCTCTGGCGATGGTGTGGGATGCCATACTGAAGTGGTGCTCGCTTCCGTCGGGAGCGCGGTAGATGGGGCCTACCACCTGGCGGAACACCATGCCGTCTGCCAGGGTGGGGGCCCGGAAGGTGAGGGTGGGGATGTCGTCGATTTCCTCAATTCGAGCCAGAGTGATGCCGTCGGGCAGAGGATCAGTCCGGCCAGTGGTCAGATCTACCGTGACCCAGTGTTCCTCCTTGTCCTGCCAGATGGCTCCTTCGATGTGAAGGGTCAGGTGCTGGGCATTCTCAAAATAGCTGCTCTCAAAGCGGTAGGAGGTGACCCGGGGGGTGCCGCCATCGCCGTGGGCGATCAGCCCCTGAGGCCGGTCATAGCGCACGCCCTTGTCGTCCTCCAGCCAGCAGGTCAGGCTGTTGATTTGAACGGTGTTGGCCTCGTCCTCCTGGATGTCCACCCGGACGTGGGTGGGGTAGATCTCCAGCCCCACTACTTTCAGCTGTTGGCCGTCCAGGGTAAAGGGTTGGTCCAGGGTGATCTGACTGCCCTGGCTGGTAAAGTTGGGGTCGAACTGCAGGGTGAAGGAGAAAATGGCCACCGCATCGGGATCAGCGGGCGGATCGTTCCACAGGCCGGAATCTTCCGACGGAACAGCAGCTTCGGTGTCGTCCGCCGCCCACACCTTATAGTCCAGGATCAGGGTATCGGGTACGTCCTCCTCCTGAAAGTCGATGGAGATCCGTCGCAGCTCCTTCGGATCGCTGGGGGTCTGGGGGAAGGAGAGGCTGGCATGGGCTTGCTGGCCGTCGGCCATTCGGATATCCCCGGAGCCGTCCAGCTGGGAATAGCGGTCACTGCTCAGGGAGAAGAAGACATTGACCTGCTTCTGGTCCACAATGAGATATTCCACCTTCATGGTCACGTCGCCGTCGGTCTGGCTCTGCACCACCCGCTGGACATATTCGTGCTCAATGGCGGCCTTCAGGCTGGGAGAAAAGGCCACGGCGGCGGTAAGCTCCTTCAGGATGGGGATGTTGGAGCAGGCCAGGGCGAAGGGAGTTACCAGGTTGACCAGCAGCACAAAGACGGCAAACATGGCGGCCACACTGCCGGCGGGGGCAGCGATCCAGCGGCTCAGCCGGCGCCGCCGGCATCTGGCTCTGGCCCGGGGCAGGGCGGACTCCAGCCCGGAGGGCGTCTGCTCCAGCTCATCCAGGAGCAGACGGTATTCTTCCATACGGTCCATGGTTCAAGCCTCCTCGCTTAATTCCAGTTTCAGCAGGGACAGGGCTTTGCGCTGCCGGGTGGAGACGGTGCCGGTTGGGATTTCCAGGGCCTCCGCTGTCTCCGCCAGGGTGAGACCCTGGAAGTAGCGCAGGATGATGACTGCCCGCAAATCCCGAGGCAGGCGGCGGATGGCCTCCTTCAGCGGCAGATTGTCATAGGTCTCCGCTGCGGTCTCGGGCAGCTCCTCCACCGCCAGCTCCCGCTTGCGGCGTCGGAGCTCGGCGTTGCAGGCGTTGATGAGAATGCGGGTGAGCCAGGTATTGAAGTGTTCCGGCTGGCGCAGCCGCTTATAATGCAGCAGCCCCAGATAGATGGCCTCGTCTACCGCGTCCAGGGCATAGGCCTCGCTGCCCAGATAGAGATAGGCGGTGCGGTACAGTCTGGCCTTAAGTGCCTCGGTACGGGTCGCAAATTCCTGTTCGGTCAAGGGTGGCGCCCCCCTTTCTGCCTATTAGAGTATTTGGCGGGCCCTTTTCATTGCGTGGTGCGAAAAAATCAGCCGCGCCGCAAATTGTTTCTGCGGCGCGGCTGTTGTTATGCGTTTGCCAGGGTCTGGGCGTTTTCCATATAACGGCGGACCACATAGCACAGTTCCCCTTGGGGCAGCGTCTCCACCGGGACGCCGTTCAGATCGGTGAGGGGACAGATCCGGGCGCCAAGGGCAGCGGCTACGCTGTCCAGGGCGGTCTGCTCCTCCGGAGTGACGGCCCCTGACTGGATGAGGCCTTCTGTCTGCTCCAGCTCGGAGAACATATTCCACAGGATTACCAGCCGTTTCCGGCGGTATTCGGCCTCCTCGGGGGCCTGATGGTCGGTGTACTGGGCAGCTTCATGATAGACCATATGGAACTGGGAGAGCAGCTCGCTGAACAGGGCGGGGTCCACCGGTTGGCGGAGGCTGCGGCGGATGACCTCCCAGTAGTAGGCCTGGAGCCGGTAGAGCTCCTGGAAGTTCCGGCGGAACTGGGGTTCCTTCCGGTTGGGCAGCAGAAAGGTGTTGACCACCAGCACCAGCGCCACTGCCATACCCAGATACATGAGCCGCAGGCCGATGGCTTCGGTCTCCTGTACCGTTAAAGTGGCCATGGTGAGAGCAAAGGAGGTGGAGAAAATGGGATGGACCCAGGTGCCTGGGGTACAGCAGTACATCAGGGAGATCATAATGAGGGAGAACACAAAGATACCTGGTAGGCCGGGCAGCCAGGGATACACCAGATGGACAATGACACAGCCGATGGCTGTGCCCACGGGGCGGGTGACCATCCGGTGGGCGCTCTCCTCATAGCTGGGCTGGAGGAGCAGGAAGGCATGGAGAGGGAACCAGTAGGTGTGCTCAAACTCCCACAGGAAGCTGACGGTGGTGCTGATGGTCATAACCACCGCAAGACGCAGAGCGAAGCGAAACTCAAACCGGGCGGGGGAGAACCGCTGGCACAGGCTGCTCCAGGCCGCCCGCCAGGGCACCTTGCGGAAAAAGGGGTCGTGCTGGGCGTGGAAGGATTCCCGGCACAGGAGCAGCAGGGTGTGGAGTACGCTGCGGTAGAAGATGCGCAGGCGGCCCTGGGGCAGATTAGTATCGTCGAGCAGGGCCTGAATGCGGGCGGCCAGCCGCTGCCGGGCGGCGGGCTCCCAGGCGCTTTGCAGCTGCCGCACCACCTCTGCCAGGGTGTGCATGGTATGGGGGAAAGCCGGGGTGTTCTTGGCGTCCTGCCAGGAGGGACCGTCGGTGACCAGATAGGAGGCCCGCTGAAACAGCAGGGCCAGCAGATGATAGCACCGCTTCTGCCGGTCAGGCAGGTGGAGCAGGTGCCGCCGGTCATAGCCCTTCCGGTGGAAGCTGCGGGCCAGGTCGTAGAGTTCCTTGCCGGCGGCCTTGTCGTTGCCGCCGTCAGCCAGTCCGTCCAATAGATCGGCCAGCCGCAGCAGGCTGGCGGAAATCTGACCCGCCGGGTCACTGGTGATGTGGGTTACCTTGGCGTTGATGAGCAGAGCGATCACCAGCAGCACGCAGCAGAGGCCTACCGCCTCCAGCTGAATGGGCAGCTGCTCCAGCGTGGGTGGACGCAGCTCCAGAAAGACGAAGGTCATGGCGTAGCCCATGTGTCCCTTGGGGGTGAACTGGCTGCACTTCCAGAACACCAGGAAGAAGGGTACGGCGAAATTCAGGATGGCGCACAGCCACACATTGAGGGCGGCGGCAAAGGCCAGCAGGCACAGCAGCAGGGACATGAGGCACATGGCCGCGTAGTCCTCCAGCCGGTTGGCCTCCTTCCGGCGGAGCTGAAACAGGGTGGTGGAGCAGGAGACCACCATGGCGTAGGTGCTGCCGAAGATCCAAGTTACCAGCAGGAACTGGACCACATAGAACAAAATGGTGGAAAAGGCCCCCTTCCACCGGCGCCAGAACAGCGCCGGAAAGCCCCTGATGCCGGAACCCGCGGCCACAACAGATACCCCCAGTCGAGATTGATTGCTTATCTAACATTATAGAGGTAACCTGTCGGTAAGCGCAAGGGGGCGAAGAAAATTTTGTAGAACGGTGGGAATTGAAAAAGGAGGGCGGCCATTATATAATGAGCGGGATAACGATCAGACTTTGGAGGTATGCCTTTGGAACCCCTGGAACTGCTTCCCATCCCGCTGCTGCAATGGTATCGGGAAAATGCCCGGGTGCTGCCCTGGCGCAGCGACCCCACTCCCTACCATGTATGGATCAGCGAGATCATGCTCCAGCAGACCCGGGTGGCGGCGGTGCTGGACTACTACCGACGCTTTCTGGCGGAACTGCCCACTGTGGCGGATCTGGCGGCGGTGGAGGAGGATCGGCTCATGAAGCTGTGGCAGGGGCTGGGCTATTACAACCGGGCCCGCAACCTGCAAAAGGCGGCCCGCCAGATCATGGAGGACCACGGCGGCGTCTTTCCCGACACCTATGAGGCCATCCACGCCCTGTCTGGTATCGGCGACTACACCGCCGGGGCCATCTCCTCCATCGCCTTCGGCATTCCCGAACCGGCGGTGGACGGCAATGTGCTGCGAGTGGTGGCCCGCATCACCGGGGACGACGGGGATATTATGAAGCCGGACACCAAGGCCCGGATGGGAGCGGCTCTGAAACGGGTGATGCCGGTGGATGCCCCCGGGGACTTTAACCAGGCCCTGATGGAGCTGGGGGCCACCGTGTGCCTGCCCAACGGCGCCCCCCTGTGCGATCAGTGCCCGGCCAGAGACTTCTGTGTGGCCCGTTTGACGGAGCGCACCGGGGAACTGCCGGTAAAGGCGGCCAAAAAGGCCCGGCGGGTGGAGGAGCGGACGGTGTTCCTCATCTTCCGGGATGGGGCGGTGGCCCTCCGGCGGCGGAAGAGCCGGGGCCTGCTGGCAGGACTGTGGGAGTACCCCAACGAGCTGTCCCCCGCACCCTGCCCGGTGGAGGCAAGTTCTCTGGAGCAGGGACCTTCCGGCAAGCATATCTTTACCCATATTGAGTGGCATATGAAGGCCGTGCTGGTCCAGACGGCCGGCGATACCCTGCCTGAGGGCTGGGTGTGGGCCACTCTGGAGGAACTGGACCGGGACTACGCCGTGCCCAACGCCTTTCAGGCCTTCAAGCCTGCGGTGGAGGGGCGGCTTAAAGGAGAAGGAGAGGAACCATGGCAAAGCTGTATTTCCGGTATGGAGTGATGGGCTCCAGCAAGACCGCCAACGCCCTGATGGTGCGCTACAACTATGAGGAGCGGGGCCAGGATGCCCTGCTGGTGAAGCCTGCCATCGATCAGCGGGACGGGGCCCGGTTCGTGGCCTCCCGGGCGGGCCTGAGCCACGACTGCATCTATTTTTCTGACCTGATGGAGATGACCCCCCGGGAGCTGAAGCCCTACGCCTGCATTATCGTGGATGAGGCCCAGTTCCTCAGCCGGGATGAGGTGCGCTACCTCACCGACCTGGTGGACGACTGGAATATCCCGGTGATTTGCTACGGCCTGCGGGCCGACTTCAAGGGGGACCTGTTCCCCGGCTCGGCGGAGCTGCTGGCCAGCGCCGACGTGATCGAGGAGGTCAAGACCATCTGCTGGTGCGGCAAGAAGGCCCTGTGCAACGCCCGCTTCGACGAGCAAGGCAATGTGCTCAAGGAGGGCGAGCAGGTGGTGCTGGGGGCCAACGACCGGTACATCGGCCTGTGCCGCAAGCACTGGAAAGAGGGCAACCTGGGCCCCAAGCAAAAGTAAGTCCCAGGAAAGCGGAAAGGAACCATTGAAATGATCTGTAATCTCTGCCCCCGGAAGTGCGGGGCGGTGCGTACGGCCGACCGGGGTGAGGGCCGCTGCCGGATGCCAGAAGCCCCGGTGGTGGCCCGGGCGGCTCTCCATATGTGGGAGGAACCCCCCATCTCCGGTACAAAGGGCTCGGGCACCGTGTTTTTCTCCGGCTGCTCCCTGGGGTGTGTGTTCTGCCAGAATGAGCAGATCAGCCACCGGGACTTCGGAAAACCCATCACGGTGGACCGGCTGCGGGCCATCTTCTTTGAACTCATTGATCAGGGGGCCCACAACATCAATCTGGTGAACCCCACCCACTACGCCCATGTGGTGCGCTCGGCGCTGGCCGAGCCTCTGCCGGTGCCAGTGGTGTGGAACTCCGGCGGCTACGACCGGGTGGAGACCCTGAAAGCTCTGGAGGGCAAGGTCCAGATCTACCTGCCCGACTATAAATACCGCACCGGCAACTATGCCGGACGCTACTCCGATGCCCCGGACTATCCCCAGGCGGCGGAGGCGGCCATCCTGGAGATGTTCCGCCAAACCGGTCCTGTCCGCTGTGAGGACGGCCTGTTGAAACAGGGCGTGGTCATCCGCCACCTGCTGCTGCCCGGCAAGCTGGCCGAGGCCAAGCGGGTGATGGACTGGGTGGCGGAGCATTTTGAGCCGGGAGAGGTACTCTTCTCCCTTATGAGCCAGTACATTCCCTGGGGCCGTGCGGCGAATTATCCGGAGATCAACCGCCGGGTGCGCCCCTCGGAGGTGCGGGCGGCGGAGGCCTACATGGCGGATCTGGGACTGGAGGGCTTTGCCCAGGGGGCGGAGGCCGCCCAGGCGGAGTATATCCCGCCCTTTGACCTGACCGGCGTATAAAAACTGCATATCCCATTCTGGGGCGGGCCGCTGGCCCGCCCTTTTCCTGTCAAATGGGACAACCACCCCGCATAAGCATAGGTCGGAGGGGGGTGGAGGCCATGGAACGAGACCGAAAACGGCCCGGTCTGCTGGAAAAGACGGCAGAGGTGCTGGACCTGCCCGGGGACGTGGTGGCCGGCCTGCCCAGGGTGGAGCTCACCGGCAGCCGGGAGCTGAGGATGGAAAACCACAAGGGCATCCTGGCCTATGGCAGCCAGGAGATCCATATCTCCGGCGGCAAGCTGGTCATCAAGGTGCGGGGCAGCAATCTGGAACTGAAATCCATGAACGCCAGCCAGCTGCTCATCACCGGCGAGATCGACGGGGTGGATCTGACCTGAAAAAGGAGGTGGAAGGATGCTGCTGCGGCTGGTGAACGCCCTGCGGGGGAGTGTGCGTCTGGAGGTGGAGGGAGCCTTTCCAGAGCGGTTCCTCAACCTGTGCGCTCAGCGGGGCATTTTGTTCTGGAATGTGGAGTGGATGGAGGCCACCCGTCTGCGGCTCACCGTCACCCGCCGGGGCAGCCGCCAGGCCGCCGCCCTGGGGGAACGGACGCTGTGTATCGTCACTCCCGCCGGGCGGAAGGGGATGCCCTACTTTCTGGCCCGATTCAAAAAACGCTATGCCTTCTGGGTGGGGATGGGCCTGTCCATGGCGGCGGTGTGCGTTCTGTCCTCCTTTGTGCTCACCATCGAGGTAAAGGGTAACACCAATGTGCCCACCGCCCAGATTCTCACCGAACTGAGGCGGCAGGGGTTGGGTATCGGTACCTTCGGCCCCGGTTTGGATGAGCGGACGGTGGGCAACAAGGTGCTGCTCCAGCTGCCCCAGCTGTCCTGGCTGTCCATCAATCTGTACGGCACCCGGGCGGAAGTGCTGGTGCGGGAGGCGGTGGAGGCGCCCGAACTGGTGGACGCCCAGGAGTATGGCAGTGTGGTGGCCCGGGCCTCCGGCATTGTAACCCGTGTGGAGGCTCTCACTGGCGAGGCGGTGGTGAAGGTGGGGGATACGGTGCTGGAGGGGGAGACTCTCATCTCGGGCACTGTCCACCTGGAAGGCCCGGCCTACAGCGATAAGCCGGAGATCGGGCAGATACAGGTGCGGGCTTCCGGTCGGGTGTACGCCCGGACCTGGCGCACCATGGCGGCCCAGCTGCCCCTGGAGGCTCAGGTGAAGCGGTACACCGGGGAGGAGGCCAACCGGTGGTCGGTCACCGCTCTGGGCCTCCGGACCGATTTTTTTGGAAAGGGTGGAATTTCTTTTGACAGGTATGATAAAATAAGCCATACCTGGACCCTGACCCTGCCCGGCGGCGAGGAGATGCCCCTGGCCGTCCAGCGGGAGACCTGCCGGGCCTATGAACTGGAGACGCTGGCCGTGGAGCCGGACGCGGCGGAGGCCATGCTGAAAGAGCGCCTGCTGGAGGCGCTGGAAGAGGCGGTGGGGGAGGGAGAGATCGTCAGCACGGAGTTTGCCGTGGAGACGGAGAACGGGATGCTGACCGTGACCCTTCAGGCAGAGTGCCGGGAAGAGATCGGGCGGTTCGTGCCTGATCCCATCACACAAGAAAACGAGGCCGATCCATGATAGAACAGACCATCAATATCGAGCGGATGGAGGACGTGGTAGACGTCTTTGGATCCTTTGACGAGAATATCAAACTGGTGGAGCATGAACTGAATGTGACGGTGGTGAGCCGGGACAACCAGCTGAAGGTGTCCGGCGAGGCGGAAAACGTGATGCACGCCGTCAAGGCCATTGAGGGCCTGCTGGGCCTGGCCGGGCGGAAGGAGACCATCACCGAACAGAACGTGCGCTACATCATCAATCTGGTAAAGGCGGGCAATGAGTCCCACATCAACGACATCGCCCGGGACGTCCTGTGCGTCACCGCCAAGGGAAAGCCCATCAAGGCCAAAACCCTGGGCCAGAAGCGGTATGTGGATGCCATCAAGAAAAATACCATTACCTTGGGCATCGGCCCGGCGGGCACCGGCAAGACCTATCTGGCGGTGGCCGCCGCCGTGGCCGCCTTCCGGGACAAGCAGGTCAACCGCATCATCCTGACCCGGCCCGCCGTGGAGGCGGGCGAGCGGCTGGGCTTCCTGCCCGGCGATTTGCAGAGCAAGGTAGATCCCTACCTGCGGCCCCTGTACGACGCCCTCTTTGAGATGCTGGGGCCCGAGACCTACCAGAAGTACCTGGAGCGGGGCAACATCGAGGTGGCTCCCCTGGCCTATATGAGAGGCCGCACCCTGGATGACTCCTTCATTATCCTGGACGAGGCCCAGAACACCAGCCGGGAGCAGATGAAGATGTTTTTGACCCGCCTGGGCTTCGGTTCCAAGATCGTCATCACCGGCGACATCACCCAAATCGACCTGCCCCGCGACACTGTGTCCGGCCTGAAGGAGGCCATGCGGGTGCTGGACGGGGTGGAGGATATCGCCATCTGCCGCCTGAACGAGTCCGACGTGGTGCGTCACGTCATTGTCCAGCGGATCATCAAGGCCTATGAGGCCGACGAGAACCGCCGGGCCAAAAAGGAGGGCCGGAAGGCATGAACCACGAGATCATCATTGAGACCGAGGTGGACGGGGCGGAGGAGTATGCCGACCTGCTGCGGCAGGTGATCCCCGCCGCTCTGGACGCCCAGGGGGTGGATGTGCCCTGCGAGGTGGACGTGCTGTTTACCAATGACGAGGGCATCCGCCAAATCAACCTGGAACAGCGGGAGGTGGACAGGCCCACCGACGTACTCTCCTTCCCCATGTTCGACCTCCAGCCCGGAGAACATCCCGCCGGGGAGGACGCCGACCCCGGCAGCAATCTGGTGCCTCTGGGGGATATGGTGATCTCCCTGGAGCGAGCAAAGGCCCAGGGGGAGGAGTACGGCCATGGCACCCGCCGGGAGATGGCCTATCTGGCCGTCCACTCGGTGCTCCACCTGCTGGGGTACGACCACATGGACGAGGGCCCCATGAAGGCCCAGATGCGGGCGCGTGAGGAGGCCATTCTGGAGCAACTGGGGATTACCAGAGACCAGGAGGGGTGACAATGCGGTTGGCATATATCATCGGCGGAGGATTTATCTCCATCGGCCTCTGTTATCTCATCCTCATGGTGCTGAGCGGCCTGGGCGGGGGGAACGGCCTGATTGAACTGGTGATGATGTTCCTCCTCATGGCCCTGCCGGGCATCGTTGTGGGTACGGCTGCGGCCGAGCGGGAAAAGCTTGCGAAAGAGCACTCCGAGCTGAAAGAGGAGCTCTCCGCCATTCGCGCCCTGCTGGAGAAGCAGGACAAATAGTAAAATATGCGGTCTGTGAAAAAAGACCGTATATGAATAAAATTGCTCAAGAAAGTTGAGGATCACCTATGGAAATTAAAAAATCTGGAATGATCAGCCTTGTGGGCCGGCCCAACGTGGGCAAGTCCACCCTGACCAACGCCCTGGTGGGCGAAAAAATTGCCATTGTCTCCAATAAGCCCCAGACCACCCGCAACCGCATCAGCGCCGTGGTCAACCGGGGAGAGTGCCAGTACGTTTTCCTGGACACTCCCGGCCTCCATAAGGCCCGTACCCGGCTGGGCGACTATATGGTGAAGGTAGTCAAGGAGAGCGTGGCCGATGTGGACGCCATCCTGCTGCTGGTGGAGCCCATTCCCCACATCGGCGGCCCTGAGGCCGAGCTCATCGCCCGCATCAAGCAGCTGGGGGTACCCTCCATCCTGGTCATCAACAAGATGGACACGGTAGAGAAGGAGGCCCTGCTGGCCGTCATGCAGACCTACGGCCAGGCCCACGACTTCAACGCCATCCTGCCCATCTCCGCCAAGCAGAACGAGGGCGTAAACGAGCTGCTGGACCTGCTGGCAGAGTTCCTGCCTGAAGGCCCCCAGCTCTTCCCTGACGACATGGTCACCGACCAGCCCGAGCGGCAGGTGTGCGCCGAGATCATCCGGGAGAAGCTGCTGCTCTGCCTGGACAAGGAGATCCCCCACGGCACCGCCGTGGAGATCACCCGCTTCTCCGAGCGGGACAACGAGATCATCGACCTGGACGCCACCATCTACTGTGAGAAGGCCAGCCACAAGGGCATTATCATCGGCAAGGGCGGTGCCATGCTCAAGAAGATCTCCACCCTGGCCCGCACCGACATCGAGGCCTTTATGGGCACCAAGGTGTTCCTCCAGACCTGGGTGAAGGTCAAGGAGGGATGGCGGGACAACCTGAATCTCATCCATAATTTCGGCTACCGGTGTGATAATTGATTGAAAAACGCGCCGTCTGTCGCACCAATCCTGGCACGGCAGACACACGCCGTCACATAGTATTTTTTAGGGTCCTGGAGCAATCCGGGGCCCTCTTTTTATGCTTT
>NZ_NFIL01000039.1:0-20095 GCF_002161755.1 Flavonifractor sp. An4
AAGTTGGTGTTGATTGCGGTGAGGGTCCACCCGTTCCCATCCCGAACACGGAAGTTAAGCTCACCTGCGCCGAAAATACTTGTCTGGAGACGGACCGGGAAGATAGGTAACGCCAACACGAAGAGCGGACAGCTTAGGCTGTCCGCTTTTGCTATGTTTGACTTGCTTTTTGAAAGGAATCGGAAGTAGGTTGGTGATAGGCTGGAATGAAGGTCTGCTACAGGTTCCTGACAAAAAAGACTCGGATAGAAGCTGGGAGCAAGCTGCAGAGACACGTAACTGGGAGCAAGCTGCAGAGACACGTAAATGGAAATAGAAAAGGCTCCCGCTTCAGCGGGAGCCTTTTCTATTTCATTATACCCGATAGCGCTTCTGCTTAATGTAGGAGCAGTGGAGCAGGGCGTGGGCCAAGGGGCTGCCGGGCTCGCCCAGATAGCTGTGATAGACGGTCTGAACCACCGGATTCTTGTGGCTGCGGCGGTACTCCATATCCTGATCCTGCTTGTAAAGCGCTGCGGCACGCAGGGCCTTGATATCGGTAAAGTTGCGTACGTCAGCGTGCTGGATGGGCTGTCCGCCGCCGTTGATGCAGCCGCCGGGGCAAGCCATGAACTCCACAAAGTCGTAATGCAAGGTGCCGTCCTTAATACCGTCCAGCACCAGCTTCACGTTGTGAAGGCCGGAGGCCACGCATACACGGACGGTGCGGCCAGGAAGCTCATAGCTGGCCTCCTTGACGCCCTCCATACCACGGACCTCGTGGTACTCCAGGGGAGCCATGCCGTCGCCGGTCAGCTCCTCCACCACAGTGCGGAGAGCAGCCTCCATAACACCGCCAGAGGCGCCGAAGATAGTGGCGGCACCGGTGGAGATGCCCAGCATCTCATCAAACTCACCGTCAGGCAGGTGATCGAAGAGCATTCCGGCCTGGGTGATCATGCGGCCCAGCTCGCGGGTGGTGAGAGACACGTCCACCGGCATACAGCCATTGGGCAGCCGCTGCTCCTCACGGCGGACCTCGTACTTCTTGGCGGTACAGGGCATGACAGATACCACGAAGATATCGTGGGGATCGATGCCTGCCTGCTCGGCGTAGTAGGTCTTGACCAGTGCGCCGAACATCTGCTGGGGAGAGCGGCAGGTGGATACGTTGCGGATCATCTCAGGGGCGTGCTGCTCCATATACCGGATCCAACCGGGGGAGCAGGAGGTGATGAGGGGGAGTACTCCGTCGCCGCGCAGCCGGTGGAGGAACTCGGTGCCCTCTTCCATGATGGTGAAGTCGGCAGCGGTATCCACGTCGAATACCTTGTCAAAGCCCAGACGGCGCAGGGCGGTGACCATCTTGCCCTCCACGTTGGTGCCGATGGGCAGGCCGAAGCACTCGCCCAGGGTGACTCGGATGGAGGGAGCGGGACCCACCACAACGTGCTTGGTGGGATCGGCCAGGGCGGCCAGCACCTGGGCGGTGTCGTCCTTTTCAGACAGCGCACCGGTGGGGCAGGCCACAATGCACTGGCCGCAGGACACGCAGTCCACCTCGTTCAGGTCACGGTCAAAGGCGCAGCCGATATGGGTGGCAAAACCACGGTCATTGGGGCCGATGACGCCTACCTCCTGGGTGGCCCGGCACACGGCGGTGCAGCGGCGGCAGAGAACGCACTTGGAGTTGTCACGCACCAGATGGGGGGCGGAATCCTCGATCTGAGGATACATATTGTCACTGGCGTAACGCACCGCGTCAATGCCCAGATCAGCGGCCAGCTGGCGCAGCTCGCAGTGGCTGTTGCGGGCGCAGGTCAGGCAGTCCATGCGGTGGTTGGAGAGGATCAGCTCCAGGGTGAGCTGGCGGGATTTGCGGACCCGCTCCGTGTTGGTGTACACCTCCATGCCTTCGGCCACGGGGTAGACGCAGGAGGCCACCAGACTCTTGGCGCCCTTAACCTCCACCACGCAGATGCGGCAGGCACCGATCTCGTTGATGTCCTTCAGAAAGCACAGAGAAGGAATGTTGAAGCCCGCGGAGCGAGCTGCTTCCAGCACCGTGGTCCCAGCGGGAACGGTGACGGGAATATCGTTGATGCGCAGAGATACCATCTTTTCGTCCATGTCCGTTCCCTCCCTTACTGCTTGCTGATGGCGCCAAAGCGGCAGTGATCCATACAGGCGCCGCACTTGATGCACTTGGACTGGTTGATGATATGGGGGGCCCGCACCGCGCCGGAGATGGCGCCAGTGGGACAGCCCTGGGCACAGCGGGTACAGCCCTTACACTTAGCAGGATCCACCACGTACTGGATCAGGGCCTTACATACGCCGGCGGGACAGCGCTTCTCATAGATGTGGGCCTCGTACTCCTCCCGGAAATGCTTCAGGGTGGAGAGTACCGGGTTGGGGGCGGTCTGGCCCAGGCCGCACAGAGCAGACTGCTTGATGTGGTTGCACAGCTCCTCAATGGTGTCCAGATCCTCCGGCTCGCCGTTGCCCTCGGTGATCTTGGTCAGCAGGCCCAGCAGCCGCTTGGTGCCGATCCGGCAGGGGGCGCACTTGCCGCAGGACTCGTCCACGATGAACTCCAGATAGAACTTGGCGATGTCCACCATGCAGTTGTCCTCATCCATAACGATGAGGCCGCCGGAACCCATCATGGAGCCGATGGAGGCCAGGGACTCATAGTCGATGGGAGTGTCGATGAGGGAGGCGGGGATACAGCCGCCGGAGGGGCCGCCGGTCTGGGCGGCCTTGAACTTCTTGCCGCCGGGTACGCCGCCGCCGATGTCCTCCACCACGGTACGCAGGGTGGTGCCCATGGGGACCTCCACCAGGCCGGTGTTGGTGATCTTGCCGCCCAGAGCAAAGACCTTGGTGCCCTTGCTCTTCTCGGTGCCGATAGCGGCAAAGGCCTCGGCGCCGTGGTTGAAGATCCAGGTGATGTTGGCGTAGGTTTCCACGTTGTTGAGCAGGGTGGGCCGGTCAAACAGACCCTTTACAGCGGGGAAGGGGGGACGGGTCTTGGGCTCGCCCCGGTGACCCTCGATGGAGCGCATGAGAGCAGTCTCCTCGCCGCAGACGAAGGCACCGGCGCCCAGACGCAGCTCCAGGTCGAAGTCAAAGCCGGAATCAAAGATATTCTTGCCCAGCAGGCCATATTCTTTAGCTTGGGCGATGGCGGTCTCCAGCCGCTTAACGGCGATGGGGTATTCGGCCCGGACATAAATATAACCCTGGTGGGCGCCCACGGCGTAGCCGGCGATGGTCATGGCTTCAATAATGGTGTGGGGATCGCCTTCCAACACAGAGCGGTCCATAAACGCACCGGGGTCGCCCTCGTCAGCGTTACAGCAGACGTATTTTACACCGTCAGGGCTTACGGCGTTGGCGGTGAACTGCCACTTCAGGCCAGTGGGGAAACCTGCGCCGCCGCGGCCACGAAGGCCGGAGGCCAGCACGGTGTCAATGACCTGCTGGGGCGGGATTTGCTCGGAGAGAATTTTGCCCAGGGCGGCGTAGCCATCCACGCCGATGTACTCATCAATGCTCTCGGGATTGATAACGCCGCAGTTGCGCAGGGCGATGCGCTGCTGATGTTTGTAGAACTGGGTCTCGGTCAGAGAGGTGACGGCGCCCTCTTCGCCGGCACTCTTGTTGAGCAGACGCTTAACAATACGACCCTTGACGATATGCTCAGAGACAATCTCCTCCGCGTCGTCTACAGTGACGTGGGTATAGCAGGCACCTTCCGGATAGATCGTCACGATGGGACCCAGGGCGCACAGGCCAAAGCAACCGGTACGGACCACCTTGGCCTCCTTCTCCATGCCCTGGGCAACAAGCTGCTTCTCAAACTCCTCAATGATTTTCAGACTGTTGGAGGAGGAGCAACCGGTGCCGGTACAGACCAGAATGTGGGAACGGATAAAACTCATCTCTTCGCCCTCCCTTATTCGGCTGCGCCGATGGTGTAGTCTTCCACCACCCGGCCGTTGACCAGATGCTCACTAACAATGGATGCTACCTTGTCGGGAGTCATCTTCACATAGGTGACCTTTTCCTGACCAGGCACATAGACCTCCACGATGGGCTCCAGACGGCAGACGCCGATGCAGCCGGTCTGGGACACCGTTACGTTTTTCAGGTCCCGCTTGTTCACTTCCTCCAGCAAAGCGTTGAGGACAGGGCGGGCGCCGGCGGCAATGCCGCAGGTAGCCATACCTACCACAACGCGGATGCGGTCGTCTCCGGCGTCCCGCAGATCGATCTGGCTGCGCATCCGATCCCGGATGGCCTGCAGTTCTGCAAGTGTTTTCATGCTTTCATCCCCTTATTTTCTCGTAACAGCATTTCTTGTTCCTGGAGATAATCCCTGATCCAGAGGATGACCTCCGGTTCCGCCAGGGAGATCTCAGGGCCCAGCTGCGCCCGCAGCTCTTCTGTGGTCAGCTGGAAACAGTTGTTGTCAATGGTGTGAGTATAGTGCAGCTCCAGCTGGGGCGCGCCCTGGAGCAGGAGGGTGATGGTACCGGCTATGTCGCCTACCGGCGGACAGTCGATATGCGTGGGGCGGAAAAGAGCGGTGACCGTGGTCCCCACGCCCTCCGTACTGTCAATGGTCAGGCTGCCGCCGGTCTGTTCCACCGCCATACGAAGCAACGGGATTCCCAATCCCATCTTTCTGGTGGTGCGGGTGGTGGTGAAGGGATCGCTGACCTGAGCCAGCAGCTCCGGACTCATGCCCTTGCCGTTGTCCACAATGGTGAAGGTAATGGACTCCGGCGTTTCTGACAGAGTAAGCTCTACCAGAGAGGCCTTGGCGGAAATGGAGTTCTGGGCAATATCCAGAATATGCAGCGCAATTTCTTTCACGTTCATTACCTCCGTGGCCTGACCGACACGCTGTGCGGCTGTTCTGCACGTCTCGCGCTTCTTTACTTATACATATCCAGAATGGGGCCTACCTGATCGGGGGTGAGACGGCCGTACACGTCGTTGTTGATCATCATCACCGGGGCCAGACCGCAGGCGCCCACGCAGCGGCAGGAGTCCAGAGAGAACTTGCCGTCGGCGGTGATGGAGCCGGGGACGATGCCCAGTTTCTGCTCCACCGCGTTCAAAATAGCGGCGGCACCCTTGACATAACAGGCGGTGCCCAGACAGACCGAGATCTGATATTTTCCCTTGGGATTCAGGGTGAACTGAGCATAAAAAGAGGCCACCCCGTACACTTCGGACAGCGGAATCTCCAGACCTTCCGCCACAATGATCTGTACTTCTTCCGGCAGATAGCCGAAAATTTCCTGGGCGGCCTGGAGAACAGGCATAGTAGCGCCTGGCTGTCCCTTGTGCTCGGCGATGACCTTCCGCAGGCGTTCTTCCTGCTCAGGTGTCCCACGGTAGGGGACCACAGTCTTGCAGTTTGGCATAGGTGCGTCCTTCCTTTCTGAAACAATTAGTTTAGTTTTACTTTCAAGGCACTATTATAGCGAAAAAAAGCCGTTTGTAAAGACTTTCCATGGTTAAAAATACAAAACCATATAGTTCATTTTGAAGTATTGCACAAAAAGGGCGGAGGTAAAAAACAGCCCTGTTGTTACATCAGTACTTTTTCTGATGAGGAGAAAATACGGATGGGGCCAACAGGGCAGTAGTTACTTTATGGAAAGTATAGCACATTAAAGTGCTCTTGTAAAGAAAGTTGTCCGGAGGCCAGGTTCAGACCCGGCAGGCCAGACGCTGAATGACGGCCTGAGGGGTACACTCCGGGAGGTCCAGCATATGCTCCGCACCCCACACCTGATCCAGATAGTGGGCGTCGGAATTGGTGAGCAGCAAAAGATCCTTCAGGTCGGGTCTTTGTGCCAGCTCCGGGGGACAGCGGTGGGACAGCTCGGCAGCGGAGAATCCCATGTCCGGGTCCCAAAGACCCAGTACCCCCAGCAGGGAGAAGGAGGGGCGGTCGATGTGGGAAGGAAAGGCAGTGCCGCCCCAGTGGGATACCAGGCGGGGAACTTCATAGAGGGGAATATCGGTGCTGCCAGCCAGGAAGGCGGTCTCCACACCCAGAATGCCGTCCCCGTCGTCCATCCGCAGCTGTTTGCCAAACTGGTCGGGATTGTTGCGGATCGGAGGGAGGTGCTTGGCGATCTCACTGGAAAAGTCCTCCGCCCGTTCCGGGTCGGGGAAGAGACAGACCACATGGATTTCCTCCTGGGTGCATAGCTCCATGCCGGCCAGGGCGGTGAGGCCGTGAGACTGGGCGGCCCGGCAGAAGGAGGCGCAGTTGCCGCAGCTGTTGTGGTCAGTGAGGGCTACAATCTCCAGCCCGGCCAGGGCACACATAGCGGCCAGATTGGCGGGGGTCATCTCGTCGCTGCCGCAGGGCGATAAACAAGAATGTAGATGAAGGTCGTAATAAAACTGCAAAGAGATTTCCCCCCTTTCTGGTTAGACTGGTCTTAGGCCAACAGCTGCCCCAAGCGGCAGGCGGCAGCAAAGGTATCCTGGCCCACCCCCAACAGGTTGACCTCTTTTTCCTGGGCACGGCGGAGCAGATCGGCATCAGGCTGGACGCCTTCCGTGAGAATCACACAGGCTACGTCGGCCATCAGAGCCACGGCGGCCACATTCTGGTTGGACATGATAGTGAGCCAGGCGCAGTCCTGACCGGCACGGCCCATAACCCAGCTGAGCAGGTCGCCTACATAGCCGCCGGTGACTGGTCGCTCCGGCTGAGCCAGGTGGAATACCGTCAGCTCCATGGAATGGATCAATTCCTGTACTGTCATCATCCTATGCCTCCTTTGGTTGGTGAAATAAGAGGGCGCGTTACAGAGAAGCAGTTCTGCAACGCGCCCAATGGTCTACTTGTTCGACGGTTCTGGCTGACAGCGGCGGAAGGGGGGCGGCAGGTAATCGTCCGCTTCCTCCTTGCCTGCCATGGAGCGCATCCGCTCCCGCACCTTGAAGATACAATCCTCCACCGTAGCCCGGCCCAGGATCACATCCTCAGCAAAGGCGTGGCAGGACGGGGCGCCGCAGGACCCGCAGTGGAGCCCAGGCAGGTGGGATTCCAGTTCCTGAATCCGCAGCTGCTTGTTCAGGGCAGCCCCCAGGTCCTGGTCCAGAACAAATGTGGGTAAGTACTGTAATTCCTTGTCCCGCCGGACAATATCCCGCTCCGCGCCCTCGAACCGGAAGCGGTTCCGGGATACGGGCTGGCCTTTCATCAGGCTTTTCAGGCGCATCTTGGCGGCGTAGGGGTTTTCCACCGTGAAGCAGCCCCCCACGCACCCCTGGGTGCAGGCGGACAGCTCCAGAAAATCGGCTTCCGGCAGGCGCCCGTCCTCGATTTCCTCCAGCATCCGGATCACATTGTTGATGCCGTCCACCGCCACACAGCGCTCCCGCAGCCGGGCGGCGCTTTCGCCGCCGCAGGATGCCCAGCCCATTCCGATGATACCGGCGGAGGTCATGGGCTCTACGGTCTCCAGGTGCTTCATGGGACTGAGCAGCCGCAGGTAGATATCCCGGATGGCAAAGGCACCGTCCAGCACCGGATGGCTCAGACCCTCGGACTCCCGGGCGGCCGTTACCTTGGAGGAGCAGGGGACGATGGCAAAGACGCCGATCCGCTCCGGCGGCAAGCCGGTCTCCTCGGCTGCCTCCCGCCGGGCCAGAATGGCTGCCAGCTCCATGGGCAGGATCGTGCAGGCCACATGACCCATCAGCTTGGGAAAGCGCATCCGGATGAGCCGGAGCACCGTGGGGCAGGAGGAGGAGATCAGCGGCGTAACAGAAGCCGGACCTTCACAGATACACTGACGCTCAAAGTCAGAGAGCATCTCGGCGGCCTTGGCTACCTCATATACCTTGTGAAAGCCGATCTTTAAAAGCGCGTTGAGCACAATATCGATGTTGTCCAGATTGTGAAACTGCCCGTAGAGGGCAGGCTCCGGCAGGGCAACGCAGTATTCATACCGGGACAGCACATCCAGACTGTCGCCTACCGACTTGATGGCCTTGTGGGGACAGATGCGGATGCACTCGCCGCAGTCGATGCAGCGGTCGGGCAGGATGGTGGCCTTACGGCCCCGGACGCGGATGGCCTCGGTGGGGCAGCCTTTGATGCAGGAGGTACAGCCCCGGCAACGGCGGCTGTCCAGTACCACGGAATGCTTCATAGCCATGGCACTGCCTTACCTCCCTTCGCCAGAGACATAATTCACTGGGGGATCTTAATTTTGACCGTGACGGTGGTGCCCTTGCCCACCTCAGTGTCAATGGTCATCTCATCGGAATAACGCTTCATGTTGGGCAGACCCATACCGGCGCCGAAGCCCAGCTCCCGGGCGGTGGAACCGGCGGTGGAGTAGCCCTCCTGCATAGCCTGCTCTACATCGGGAATACCGGGGCCGGAATCGATCATGCGGATCACGATCTGGTCCATCTCCACCTCGACTTCAGCCTGGCCGCCGTCAGCGTGGATGACCATGTTGATCTCGCCCTCGTACATACAGATGGAGGCCCTGCGGATCACGTCCTGGGGCAGACCCAGCTTCTTCAGGGTCAGCTTCATTTTGCTGGAGGCCTCGCCGGCTTCAATGAGGTCGCCGCCCTCCACGGGGTACACAAGTCTAATCGTTTCCATCGCAATTCCCTCGCAATCCATTGTAGTAAAGCAGGCCGCAGGCCTCGTACATCCGCTTGGGACAGGTCATAACCACGATGTCCCGTTCCTCGGCCAGACTGAGGATATCCTTGCCCGGTACCTTACCCCGGACAAAGACGATGCACTTCATCTCCACCATGTCTGCCGTACGGACCACCTGCGGATTGACCAGGCCGGTGAGCAAAAGAGCCTGATTCTTGACAAAAGCAAGCACATCGCTCATAAAATCGCTGCCGCAGGCGGACATGACCTCCCGGTCCAGATGATCCTCGCCGCACAATACAGTGGCATTCAGGATCTGTTTGATGTCGGAAAGCAGCATTGCCTTCTCCCCTTCCGTGGGAAAACTAAACTCTCAGTTCATGGGCATTGTACCACAAAACAACTGGAAGTGCAAAGGGTTCGTTGAAACTTTCACAAAGTTTTTGTAATAGACTGCTTGGTTTTGGTGATTCCACGGTATTGACATTGCAGCAGGTTGATGTCTATAATATGCTTTATCAAGATAAAGCGGTCAACTGTATCGCTGCAGAAATACCGCGATCTTGGAGTTTATTTTGAAATTTGGAATCAAGGAGGCCATCTATCATGGGTAACGAGCGAGTGTACAATTTCTCCGCGGGCCCGTCCATGCTGCCGCTGGAAGTACTGGAGCGCGCCGGATCTGAAATCACCAATTATCAGGGTTCCGGTATGTCAGTCATGGAGATGAGTCACCGTTCCAAGGTGTTTCAGAAGATTTTTGACGACACCCAGGCTAAGTTCCGCAAGCTGATGAACGTGCCTGAGGGATATAAGGTGCTGTTCCTGCAGGGCGGCGCATCTTCCCAGTTTTCCATGGCGCCCCTGAACCTGATCGGTAAAACCGGTAAGGCTGACTACGCTGTCACCGGCAACTTCTCCAACATTGCCTATAAGGAGGCCAAGAAGTACGGCGAGATCAATCTGGCCGCCTCCTCTGCCGACAAGAACCATACTTACATCCCCACCCAGGACCAGCTGAAGCTGGACCCTGAGGCCAGCTATTTCTATTACTGCGCCAACAATACCATCTACGGCACCGAGTGGCAGTATGTCCCCGAGACCAATGGGGTGCCCATCGTGTGCGATATGTCCTCTGACATTCTGTCCCGTCCGGTGGATGTGAGCAAGTACGGCATTATCTTTGCCGGTGCTCAGAAGAACATGGCTCCCGCCGGTCTGACGGTGGTCATCATCAAGGAGGATCTGGCCGGCAACGAGCTGCCCTACACCCCCCTGATGATGAACTATAAGACCATGATCGACAAGGATTCCATGTACAACACCCCGCCCTGCTGGTGCATCTACATCCTGGGCCTGGTGCTGGACTGGCTGGAGTCCAAGGGCGGCATCCCCGGCATGGAGGCCATCAAGCACTCCAAGGCCCAGATGCTGTACGATGTGATCGATAACTCCAAGCTGTTCACCTGCGCTGTGGAGCCTGGCTCCCGGTCCGACATGAACGTGGTGTTCCGCACCGGCAATGACGAGCTGGACGCCAAGTTTGTCAAGGAGAGCGTGGAGGCCGGCTTCACCAACCTGAAGGGTCACCGCTCCGTAGGCGGTATGCGCGCTTCCATTTACAACGCCATGCCCACCGAGGGTGTGGAGAAGCTGTGCGACTTCATCAAGGCCTTTGACAAGAACAACTGACGGGAGGTAATGTCATCATGTTTCGCATCAAAACATTGAATAAAATTTCCCCTGCCGGCCTGTCTGTGCTGGATCAGACCCGCTTCTCCGTCAGCGACGACGTGGAGAATGAGGACGGTATTCTGGTCCGCTCCGCCGATATGCACGAGTATCAGTTCCCCGACTCCCTGCGGGCCATTGCCCGTGCTGGCGCCGGTACCAACAATATCCCCATTGACCGCTGCTCCGAGGCGGGCATCGTGGTGTTCAACACCCCCGGCGCCAACGCCAACGCGGTGAAGGAGCTGGCCCTGTGCGCCCTGTTGCTGGCTTCTCGCAAGATCACCGCCGGTGCTGAGTGGGTCAAGGCCCAGGCTGGTGCCGGAGCCGACGTAGAGAAGGTGGTGGAGAAGGGAAAGAGCCAGTTTGTGGGCCCCGAGATCGCCGGCAAGACCTTAGGCGTCATCGGCCTGGGCGCTATCGGCGTGCAGGTGGCCAACATCGCCACCAAGCTGGGCATGACGGTGTTCGGCTATGATCCCTTCCTCAGCGTGGACGCAGCCCTGTCCCTGTCCCGGATGGTCCACCGTGCCATGGATCTGGAGACCATCTATAAAAACTGCGATTACATCACCCTCCATGTGCCTCAGACCTCTGAGACCAAGGGTATGATCAATGAGGACGCCTTCCATATGATGAAGGGCGGCGTGCGTATTCTCAACCTGGCCCGCGGCGGTCTGGTCAACGACGACGATATGCTGGCGGCTCTGGATTCCGGCAAGGTGGCCGCTTACGTCACCGACTTCCCCAACAACAAGATCCTCCAGGGCAAGAACGTCATTGCCATCCCCCACCTGGGCGCCTCTACCCCAGAGAGCGAGGAGAACTGCGCTGTCATGGCCGCTCAGGAGCTGAAGGATTACCTGGAAAACGGCAACATCAAGAACTCCGTCAATCTGCCTACCCTGGTGCAGGAGTGGAGCGGTGTGGCCCGGCTGTGCATCATTCACCGGAATATCCCCGGCGCCATCGCCAACATCACCGGCCTGCTGTCCCGGGACGGGGTCAACGTGGAGAACATGACCAACAAGTCCAAGAAGGACTATGCCTACACCGTGGTGGATCTGGGCAGCCGCATCAGCGAGGCGGTGGCCGACGAGATCCGCGCCCTGGAGGGCGTGTTCCGCGTCCGGGTGCTCAATCATTAAGGATTGACAAAAAAGGCGAAACAAGTTAAAATCTTGCGTGCAAGGGAGCTTCCGCGAGGAGGCTGAGAGGAGGGGACAGTCCCTCGACCTGACCTGATTTGGGTAATGCCAACGTAGGGACGCAGCACTATTTCCGTGCGGAGTCTCCTCCGTCCGGAGGAGTTTATTTCACGTACAGAGAAGCGGCAGGTCCCAACGGGACCTGCCGCTTTTTTCGTGCCCTTGCCTACTAAGAGAAAGAAGGAACAATCATGAAATGTGTGCTTACCATTGCCGGCAGCGATTCCAGCGGAGGCGCCGGCGTCCAGGCGGATCTCAAAACCATAACCTGCCTGGGGGTGTACGGTATGAGCGCCATCACCGCCCTTACCGCTCAGAATACCACCGGCGTCCGGGATGTGCTGGAGGCAACCCCGGAGTTTGTGGCGGAGCAGTTGGATTGCATTTTTGAGGATATCCGGCCCCAGGCGGTAAAGATCGGCATGGTGTCCTCCGCCCCCATCATCCGGGCTATCGGCGCCAAGCTGCGGCAGTATGGTGCAGAGAATATCGTGGTAGACCCGGTGATGGTATCCACCAGCGGCTCCGCCCTCATGCAGGACAGCGCCCTCACCGCCCTGATGGAGGAGCTTTTCCCTCTGGCAGCCATCATCACGCCCAACATCCCCGAGGCCCAGCGGCTGTGCGGCTTCGCCATTGAGAGCGAGGCGGATATGATGCGGGCCGCTGAGACCATTGGCAAGACCATGCAGGGTGCGGTATTGGTGAAGGGTGGCCACCGGAGCGACAGTGCCGATGATCTGCTGTGGCAGAACGGTCAGGCCCACTGGTTCCGCTCTCCCAGGGTGGACAATCCCAATAACCACGGCTCTGGCTGCACCTTGTCCTCCGCCATCGCCTCCTTCCTGGCCCTGGGTGAGGACCTGCCCGGTGCGGTACAGAAGGCCAAAGCCTACATTACCGCTGCCATGGAGGCCAAGCTGAATCTGGGCCAGGGCAGCGGCCCCCTGTGGCACAACTATGCCGTTCCGGCGGGCGGTGGCTTCCAACAGGGGAGGGGAGAGGCGTGAGACAGCAGACGGCAGTCAAAAAGCTGGCGATCGCCAGCCTGCTTACCGCTGTGGCAGTGGTAGGCAGCCTGGTCTCCTTCCCGGTGCTGGGCTCCCGGTGCTCCCCGGTGCAGCACATGGTCAACATCCTGTGCGCCGTGTTTCTGGGCCCCTGGTATGGTGTGGCGTGTACCTTTGCTGCCAGTTTCCTGCGTAACCTGCTGGGCTTGGGCACCCTGCTGGCCTTCCCCGGCAGCATGGTGGGGGCTCTGGTGTGCGGCCTGACCTATTGGGGCACCCGTAATCTGGGGGCCACCTGTGTGGGCGAGGTCTTTGGCACCGGTATTCTGGGCGGCCTGGCCGCCTGGCCCATTGCCACCCTGATTTTGGGCCAGAGCGTGGCGGTCTACGGCTATATGGGCCCCTTCCTGATTTCCACTGTGGGCGGCTCCATCATTGCCGGGGCAGTACTCTTTGCCCTGAAGCGCTCCGGTGGTCTGGACGTCATGCAGACCCTGGTCAGGCGGTGAGGGGCATGGAACGAATGGATTTTGCCGCCATGCTGGCGGCGGTACGGAAAAAAGCCCCTCTGGTCCAGTGTATCACCAATATCGTCACCGTCAACGACTGCGCCAATATTTTGCTGGCGGCGGGGGCCTCGGCCACCATGGCCCACCACCCTCTGGAGGTGGCGGACGCAGTAGCCGGTGTCCAGACCCTGGTTCTCAACCTGGGGGCCGTGGGGGACCGGGAGGCCATGCTCATCGCCGGAAAAGAGGCCAACCGGCTGGGCGTACCGGTGATCTTCGACCCGGTGGCTGCCGGTTTTACCGGCCTGCGGCGGGAAACCGCCCGCAAATTGCTGGAGGAAGTACAGTTTGCTGTCATCCGGGGCAACGCCTCGGAGATTCGCTCACTTACCGAGGATAAAGAGGGAGGCAGCGGGGTGGACGTAGCCCAGGCTGACGCAGTGACCGAGTCCGGCCTGCCCCGGGCCGCGGAATTGGCACGCACCCTGTCCAAGCGGACCGGGGCGGCGGTGACCCTCTCCGGGGCGGTGGATGTGATTGCCCAGGGAGAGCGGGTGCTCTTCCTCCGCAACGGCAGCCCCACCATGGCCCGCATCACCGGCAGCGGATGTATGCTGTCCGCCCTCACAGGGGCCTTCTGCGGGGCCAGCCCGGACAAGCCCTTTGAGGCTGCGGCGGCCGCTGCCGCGTCCATTGCTCTGGCAGGCGAGCGGGCGGAGGAACTGCGGCTCAAAAAGGAAACGGGAAACGCCACCTTCCGCATTGATCTCATCGACAGCGTGTTCAACCTGACGGAAGAACAGCTGATACAAGGAGTGCGCTATGAAGTTTACCAAGGATGAAATTCGACAGGGCATGACCCTTTACGCCGTTACCGATCGGAGCTGGCTGGGGGAGCGTACCCTGGCACAGGTGGTGGAGGAGGTACTGAAGGGGGGCGCAACCTTCCTCCAGCTGAGAGAGAAGGAGCTGGATCAGGCCACTATTCTGGCGGAGGCCAGGGAGATCCAGGCCATCGCTGCCCGGTATCATGTGCCCTTTGTCATTAACGACAGCGTGGACATTGCCTTGGCCTGTGATGCAGACGGGGTCCATGTGGGCCAGGCCGATTTGATGGGCCGGGACGTACGGGCCCTCATCGGTCCGGACAAGATTTTGGGTATCACCGCCAACACCGTGGAGCTGGCGGTGGCGGCCGAGCAGGCCGGAGCTGACTACATCGGTGCCGGGGCGGTGTTCGGCACCACCACCAAGCAGAACGCTAAGAATCTGAGCCTGGACACCCTGAAAGCCATTTGCCAGGCGGTGTCCATCCCGGTGGTGGCCATCGGCGGCATCAACGCCCACAACCTGCCCAACCTGACGGGAACCGGGGCGGCAGGGGCCGCTGTGGTGTCCGCCCTCTTCGCCCAGAAGGATCCGGAGGCGGCTGCTCAAAATCTGCGTACCCTGGCAGACAAGATGGTGGCAGGGCATGGATAAGCAGTTCTGCATTTTTGACATGGACGGTACCCTGGTGGACTCCATGCCCATCTGGAAGTCCTTGGGGAAGGACTATCTGAAGGCCAGGGGCCATAGTCCCACCCCGGATCAGCTGGCTGCCCTGGGGCCCATGACCATGCTGGAGGGGGCAACCTTTCTCATGGAGACCTTTGGGATTGAAGGGCCGCCGGAGCACATTATTGAAGAGATGCACGCCGTTATGGAGGCCCACTACCGCACTGACATCCCTCTGAAGGCTGGTGTCCAGGACTATCTGGTACAGCTGAAACAGCAGGGGGCCAAGCTGTGTGTGGCCACCGCCACGGCGGAGCCGTTGGCCCGGGCCTGCCTGGAGCGGTTGGGAGTGGCCCACTATTTTGATTTCATCCTCAGCTGCGAGGCGGTGGGGAAGGGCAAGACCCAGCCAGACGTCTATCTGGAGGCAGCCCGCCGTATGGGAAGTGCCCCAGGGGATACCGCCGTCTTTGAGGATGCTCTTTACGCCGCACAAACGGCGAAAGAAGCTGGATTTTACACCGTTGGAGTGCCGGAGGCGTCCTATGAACAGGATTGGCCCGCCCTGGCTGCTCTGGCGGACGAGACCATCATGGATTGGAGGAAGGCGCTATGACGGTAACACAGCGGTTGTATGAGGCGGCAAAGCCTATCTGGCAGGCCTGCCACGACCATCCATTTGTGAAAGGTATTGGGGACGGCACCCTGGACCAGGAGAAGTTTCGATATTTTCTGCTCCAGGATTATCTCTACCTTTTTGACTACGCCAAGGTGTTTGCCTGGGGCGTGGTGAAGGCCAAGGACCCTGAGCTGATGCGCTTCTTCTCCGCCAACGTGGACGCCATCCTGGGCGGCGAGATGAAGACCCACCGGGCCTATATGTCAAAACTGGGCATCACCGAGGAGCAGGTCTTTCAGGTGAAGCCTGCCTTGCCCAACTTGTCCTATACCAGCTATATGCTGGCGGTGGCTGCCGCCGGCGGCCCGGCGGAGATCGTGGCCTCCATTCTGGCCTGCTCCTGGAGCTACGCCGAGATCGGCGCCCGGCTGGCCCAGATCCCGGTTGCGGCGGACCACCCCTTCTACGGCCAGTGGGTGCGGGGCTATTCCAGTGAGGAGTACCAGCAAACCAACGACGCTCTGGTGGAGCGGATGGATGCTCTGGCTCAGAATTGCAGCGAGGAGGAGTACCGGCGGCTGGAGGACATCTTTGTGGCCTGCAGCCGGTACGAGCTTGGCTTCTGGGAGATGTCGTGGAGGCTGGAACAGTGAGCGCGCTGGAATTCCGTCAGGTGTCCTATCAGTATCCCTCCGAGGACTTCGATATCATTGACAGACTGTCCTTTCAGGTGGAGCCGGGGTCCTTCCACTGCGTTCTGGGTGTAAGCGGCTGTGGTAAAAGCACCATCTTTCGCATGACCAACGGCCTGCTCCAGCCCAAGGGCGGGGAGATCCTGGTGGACGGGCAGCCCATTGGAGGGCGGAAGCGGTATTGTGGCTATATGCCTCAGAAGGACCTGCTCTTCCCCTGGCGTACGGTGGGGGAGAATGTGGCCCTGCCTCTGGAGATCGCCGGAGGCCTGTCCAAGGCCCAGCGGCGGCAGAAGGTAGAGGAGGCCCTAGCCGACGTGGGGCTGGAGGGTTGCTGCGACAAGATGCCGGACGAGTTGTCCGGCGGAATGCGGCAGCGGGCTGCCTTTGCCCGTACCATGCTGACGGGCAGCGACCTGCTGCTGCTGGACGAGCCCTTCTCCGCCCTGGACTTCCTTACCCGCATCTCCATGCAGGAGTGGCTGCTGGACCAGTGGCAGCGGCACAAAAAGACCATCCTCTTTATCACCCACGACGTGGAAGAGGCGGTGTTTCTCTCCTCAAGTGTGCTGGTGGTGGAGTCCACTCCCATCCATACCCTGACGGAGATCCCGGTACCTGCCGCGTTTCCCAGGGACCGGTCCTGTCTTAAGAACCCGGAGATGGTGGAATTGAAAGAGCGGTTGATTACGCTGCTGAGAAAGCAGGTGAGCGTATGAAGAAAGCCTGCAAAGCCAATCTGCCCGCCCTCATTTTCCTGCTGGCCCTGCTGATGATTTGGCAGGCGGGGGCCATGGGTATGAATGCCTCCTACATTCTACCCACCCCCCTTGAAATCCTCCAGCGGCTGTGGGAGCTGCGGGAGCCCCTCTTTACCGTCCATCTGCCCGCCACCATGACGGTGACTGCCATCGGTCTGGCCATCTCCCTGGTGCTGGGGCTGGCTCTGGCGGTGGCCATGGATGCCAGCGACATGGTGCGGCGGATGCTCTATCCCGTGGTGGTGGTATCCCAGACCATTCCCACCACCGCCATTGCGCCGTTGTTTGTGCTGTGGTTCGGCTACGGCATCTGGAGCAAGGTGCTGGTGACGGTGCTCATCACCTTTTTCCCCATCACCATTACGGTGTACGACGGTCTGCGTTCGGCCAAGACAGAAATGGCGGAGCTGCTCCAGACCTACGGCGCTACCCGCCGGGAGATCTTCTGGAAGATCAAAGCCCCCTGCGCGCTGCCCTACTTTTTCTCGGCCATCAAAATGGCGGTGCCCATGAGTATTATTGGCGCGGCCATTGGCGAGTGGCTGGGGGCCCAGAGCGGTCTGGGCTACTTCTCCCGCCGGATGATGACTCAGTTGGATGGAGCGGGGGTATTTGCACCCATTGTGATCTTGTCGGTTACCGCCATGGTGGCGGTGGGAATCGTGGCCCTGCTGGAACGAAAGTTTGTCCGCTGGAGGGGCGAATCCTCCTAATCACAAAGAGAAAGGAAAGATGGATATGAAACAAATTGCAACCCTTGCCCTGGCTGGGGCGCTCCTCCTGGCCGGCTGTTCCGCCCCCACCGACGGCGGTCAGGAAACCGGCGGACAGGACGACCTGCGGGAGATCAGCGTGGTGCTGGACTGGTATCCCAACGCCCTCCATGCCTTCCTCTATGACGCCATTGAGAAGGGCTACTTCGAGGAGGAGGGACTGAAGGTCAACATCCAGTTCCCCTCCAACGCCAACGACGCCATTTCCCTGGTGGCCGCCGGCCAGGCGGAGATCGGCCTGTACTACCAGCAGGACGTAATCATTGCCCGGGCCAATCAGGACGTGCCGGTGAAGTCCATCGGCGCGGTGGTTCAGGGCCCCCTGAACATCGTCCTCTCCCTGAAGGACAAGAACATCACCTCTCCGGAGGATCTGGTGGGCAAGACCGTGGGCTATGCGGGCACCGAGCTGTCCGAGGCCCTGATCCACTCCATCATGGCCTATGTGGGGGCCGATTCCAGCGACGTGACCCTCATAGACGTGGGCTTTGATCTCATGAGCTCCATGACCACCGGTAATGTGGATGCCACCATCGGCTGCCTGGTCAACCATGAGGTACCCCAGCTGGAGGAGGAGGGGTTCGAGGTCAACTACTTCGATCTGGACGACTACGGCGTGCCCACCTACTATGAGGGCGTGTTCCTGGCCAGCGACACTATGATCGAAGAGGAGCCCGAGGTGCTCCAGGGCTTCCTGCGGGCCTGCCAGAAGGGCTTTGAGGATATGCAGGCCGACCCGGATGGGGTGCTCCAGATCCTGCTGGACAACCAGAACGAAGAGAACTTCCCCCTGTCCAAGACGGTGGAGCAGAAGAGCATGGAAACCCTGCTGCCCATGATGGAGACGGCGGATGCCCCCTTCCTGACCCAGAGCGCGGAGTGCTGGCAGGAAAACGTGGATTGGCTGCTCAGCGAGGGCCTGATTGACGAGGCTCCGGCGCTGGATGAGCTGTATGTAGACCTGCTGAGTGAATGAGAAAAGAAATCGCCTGCCGTTTCAACGGCAGGCGATTTCTTGTTATCTTCTTCTGCGGCGTCCGCTGTAGTGAGAGCCGCCACTATAGGAGTAGCCGCCCCGGCGTCCGCCCCGCCGGCCCCGGAAGAAGAGACGGCGGATGATGAGGTATACGATAAAGACCAGCAGGATCACCAGAATGATCTTTACCCACAGCTGGGAGAAGAAGCGCTGGATGCGGTCCAGATTGTAGAGCAGGGGATCGGCATCAACGGCAATGCTGGCTACCAGGGGGAGGGAGCCGTATTCCTTGCCGTTGAAGGTGGCGGTGATGGTGCCCAGCACCTGACCTTTTTCTACAGGAGCCTCCACGGTATTGGCGTTCAGAGTATAGTTATACTTGAAATCCTCGGTGGAGATGTCGTTGGGCAGCAGCGCGGTGATCTCGCCCTGGGGTTCCAGAGTCACATAGTTGGTGCCCTTGCCCAGGGTGACCTCCACCTCTGGAATATCCCGCTTGGTGGCATCCAGAATGGTCTGGGTGGAGAAGTTATTGAAGCCCCACTCAAACAGCCGGATGGTTTCGGAGAAGTCGGTGCGGCCCTTACTGCCGCTGGTGCCCGGCTCCCGTTCACAGCCCATAACCACCGAGATCAGGCTCCGGTCCTCCTTGGTGGCGGCAGCGGCCAGGCAGTAGCCAGATTCGTTGGTGTGGCCGGTCTTGATGCCGGTGGCGTAGGAGTAGAGGTAACCGGTCACGTTCCAGTTGGAGATCAGGGCGTTGGTGGAGTGAACGGTGCGGACCTCAGGATGGATGTTGGTGGCGGGCATATCGTAGCGCTTGGTGGTGACAATGGTACGGAAGGTCTCGTGCTTCATGGCCTCCTGACACATGAGAAAGACGTCGTAGGCAGAGGTGTAGTGGTTGTCATCGTGGTAGCCGTGGGTGTTGGCGAAATGGGTGTCCGTCATGCCCAGCTCGGCTGCCCGCTGATTCATCAGCTCCACAAAGCTGTCTACGTCGCCGGCCACCGCCTCGGCCATCACATTACAGGCCTCGTTGGCGGAGGGGATCAGGGCGGCGTACAGCAGGTCGATGATCCGGATCTCCTCACCCTCCTTGATGTCGGCGGTGGATGCGTTTTGCCCGATGCCGGTGTGGATGCCGGAGCCGGCGGTGACCACCTGCTCCAGGGTGAGCCTGCCCTCGTCCACCGCCTCCAGGGTGAGCAGGCAGGTCATCACCTTGGTGATGGAGGCGGGGTACATCTTCTCGTGGGAGTTCTTCTCATAGAGGATCTCGTTGGTGTCTGGGTCCATCAGGATGGCCGCCTTGGCGTTGACATCCATCTCGTCCAGAATGGCGCTGCCGCTGCTGGCGGAGGCGAAGGTGGTAAGTAGTCCGGTGATCAGGACCAGGGAAAGAAACAGGGAGAGCAGTCTTGATTTTTTCATAGGAAACTCCATTTGTGTATGATATAATAAGGTCAAAGTTTTCTTATCCATTATAGCAAACCCTGGACCTGGAAGCAACGGGAAGGCGGTTACAAAATATGAAGATTTCCAAACTGGAACTAGGCCATGTTTGAAAAACAAAAGTTGCACAAACGGATATGATTTAGTAAACTATTGATATGGGAACAAAACGATATGAACTCACAGAAAGTGAATGGAATCGAATCAAAGATATGCT
>NZ_NFIL01000004.1:0-145123 GCF_002161755.1 Flavonifractor sp. An4
CCACTCGGACCAACTAAGGTTGCTGAAAAAGATGCAACCCCTGAAACCCTTGCTGCGGCAAGGGTTTCAGCCGTTTCAGAGGGAAAAATCGAGCACCAGCCGAGATGGAGATGCAAAAGGCCATTTTCGTGATGTGGGGTGATTCGAACCTCTGAGCAAAGAGAAAACAGCGAGAGAAGCCCCCGCTGGTAGTTCAAATCGAACTGCTAGCGGGGGCTTCTCGCTTTTTATTACGTAGCTGTTTCAGTTGGTGGTATTGCTTGCTTTGTCCTTGGTTCCTTGGTGGTCTTGGTAATAGCTTTCTACCATGGTTTTGGATATACTTGCGTTGCAAAACGAGGAAAGGAGCGCAGACCATGGCAGACAAGAAAAATCTATGCGCCCAAATCGACATCGCCCTGCACAACCGGGTAACAGAAGAAAAAGACCGCCTGGAGATGACTACCAGCCAGTACATCGCAGCACTGCTCACTGAATACTACAAGATGAAAGATGAGAATGGAGGAATCAACATGACAGGCAGCAGAACGATGGCATTCCAGATTCCCGAGGAACTCTTCCAGCGCATCAAGACCCACCTGGCCAGAGAAACGGCTCGGACCGGCGTAAAGCTCACCCAGCGGGACTTCGTCCTGGGCCTGATCGAGCAGGCGCTGGCGGAAGCCGAAGCCAGCCTGGCCCCACAGGAGGGCCCTGAGAGCACCGAGGAAGCCCCGGAGGACAACGGAGCCGCCGGTACCACCCCAGACGCCAGCGAGGCCAGCACGGAGGCGGAGAGAGGCACAGCGGACATCGAACAATAACACAAGGCGTCAAAGCAAGGGGCCGGAGGACACATCTCAAACAGATGCGTCCTCCGGCCCCTTTTTTGTTTTTCCTAGAAGGGGGGTGAACATGATACAAACGTCAGAAAAAACTCGTTTTACAGAGGCTGAAATGGCCACTGTCCGAGACACGGACCTTCCAGATCTGCTGATCTCCCTGGGCTACCAGGTGAAGCGGATCGGCAGGTACTACACCACGCAGGAGATGGACAGCATCCGGATCAAGGACAGACGTACCTGGTTCCGCTACTCAGAGGGCATCGGCGGAGATGCCATCACATTCCTCCAGCGGTTCTATAACAAAAGTTTCCCGGAGGCCGTGGAGTACCTGCTGACCTGGCATGGCCGCGCCCGTGACTCTCCCCCGGCGAGCACTCCGCGGCAGACCAAGAAAAAGGAGGAAAAGGTCCCCTTTACCCTCCCCCCTGCCAACGTGGATCACCGCAGGGTGTTTGCCTATCTCCGCAAGCGTGGGATCGCACCCCAAGTGATCCGGGGCTTTGTGGAGGCTGGATTGCTGTACGAGGACGCCCAACATCACAACTGTGTCTTTGTTGGCCGGGACCAATCAGGAGCGCCGGTATTTGCCAATCAACGAGGAACCTATGATTGGAACGGCAGCAGTTTCAAGGGGGATGTCCCAGGCAGCAATAAGGATATCGCATTTCGACTTCACTGCAGCAAGAAGCATGATGCAGTTTTTGTCTTTGAGGCCCCAATCGACCTGATGAGCTTCTGCACCCTGCACCGGAAAGTGACCTCCAACGCGGTGGCGCTGTGCGGGCTGTACGAAGGAGGACTGCGGACCTATTTGCGCGACAACCCACACATACGCCGGATTATTCTGTGCCTGGATAACGATGAACATGGTCGGCAGGCAGCCCAAAAGCTCCGAGAAATGTTCTGCGCAGAGGGCTATGAGGTGTCTCAACAACTTCCGCCACAGGGAAAGGATTGGAATGAGTATCTGCTGCAACGAAATGTGCTCCGGGAAAGGGGGTGACAATTTCCAAAAGAAGAAATGACAATATGATTTCCGGCAAATCAAAAGAAAAATTGTTGTAGGAGGAATCCAGTATGAAACGCATTTTGACCACAATGTGCGCCCTGACCCTGCTCCTGGCGGCATCTGTCCCTGCTCTGGCCGCTGAACCGGAGCAAAGTGCCAGTTACTACCCCACATCCGTGGAGGAGTATATGGAGGGAGACAGCCCCAGGATCAAGAAAGTCTACCAGCTGTCCCTGGCAGATGACCCATCCCAGATTCCCACCGAGGATTTTGAGCGGGATGGCCGCCTCTATTATCTGCTGGATATGACGCGGAAGGACGAGGTTGGGGTGGACATCCAGACCATCACCCAGACCAAAACTCTGGCCAGTGAGACCAACAATATGGAGAAGATCCTCCAGAGTCTGGAACCGCAGATGGAGGTAACCACAGAGGACGGTTATACCGGCACGCTGACACTGGATCATACCACTGTCAAGGTAGCGGCAGACGGTTATGCTACCCGGACAAAGGATCTCTCCGCCACCCGCACCTATCCCAATCTCTCGGAAGCGGATGTATCTTTGATTCCAAAGAGCATTGAGGACAATGGGAAAAGCCTGACTCTGGCAGATGTCCAGTGGGCCGAGACCAGTGAAGCTGGGGCGGATGGGGCCGTCACCCGTTATACCGCCACTGCCAAATATACCGGCACTACCAGCAGCACCTATGCTACTGGCTACACTGTTACGGCAGACTATACCGGCCAAGTTTCCAAAACCAACTGCTCTGTGTTGACCTATACCGCCATTTTTGGCAGCATGGAGATCCCCGCGGAGCAGACTGACCCGGCCCCCACAGATACCCCTTCCAGCGAAAACTCAAACGGGGCCATGGCAGATATCGACATCAAACAGCCCCTCCTGATTGGCGGCGCGATTCTCTTGTTGACTGCAGGTGGGGTTTTCCTGTTCAAGCGGTATAAAGGAAGGAGCTGATTCAACTGAAGCTGAGAGCACTTCTGCTGGCCACAATGCTATGCACCCTGTGCGTGGGACAGGCCAGCGCCCTGGAATATACCATGGAGGCCCCGGACGATTACCTATTCGGCAGACCTACCAGCGATGACACCATCTACGAATGGGAAGATCCCAATGTAGACCGGAGTAAGAACACCGCCCTGATCCCGCCTGGATTTGGCACACCTACCAGTTACCTCCCCGGCAGCGGCGACCCTCTGACGCCCAATCTCATCCCCGGTGCTCTGGATGGTGGCGGGCTGGTGTCCCAGACAGGGAGCGTCAACTATCCTGTGATCGACACAGGAAATGGGAGCAGTTCTGGCCAGAACGTCGGCTATACCGCCGTCACCAGCGATCTCTACTACTCCGGCGGACACCTGGGGACACTCAAGATCCCGGCCATCGGCCTGTCTACCAAGGTCTACGAAGGGACAGACAGCAGCACTCTGGCAAAAGGGGCCGGTCATTTCCCTGGCACCAGCATCTGGGATGGAAACTGCTGTATTGCGGGTCACAACCGCGGAGTCCGGGATGATTTTGGAGACCTGCATACCCTGGAGCCAGGCGATACCATTACCTGGACCACCAAACTGGGCACACGCACCTATCAGGTGGTCAGTGTAGAAAAGGTACTGGAGACAGACACCAGCGACACAGCCTCTACCACCGACAACCGCATTACCCTATTTACCTGTGTCCGTGATCAGCAGGAATACCGCTGGTGCGTCCGGGCCGTAGAACTTTAAGCGCAGTGCGTTTTCTCTCAACATAAGGAAACGTACTGCGCTTTTTTCTTTGCTTCTTCTGAATCTCAACTAAATCATGTTTAGAAAGAGGTGGTGAGCAACGTATGTTCAACACCTCTTTCCGCCCATTTTGAAGGAGGCGCTATGAAAAAACTGCTATCCCTGTTTTTGGCCTGTATCCTGCTGCTTGGCATCCTGCCCACATCAGTCTTTGCCGCAGACAGTGTGGAAGAAGCCCTAGGCGAGGTCAACATCTACAATGGAGACTATGAACTGGGCTAGAAAGGCCGCCGACTGCCCCAATGGAAGGATCATGGAGGGCAGCATCCATACGGCATTCCTTCGGATGTACCACAAGCTGCGAACCCATGACGGCATCGTGCTGGCACCTGTGCTGAGGCAAATGGAGGCCTTGTCAGATGCCCTGCATCGCGGCAACCCGGCCATGCTGGCGGTCAACACAGCCATCGCTGCGGCATCCGAGCAGAGTTACCACCTCACCAAGCTGCACACGGCAGGTCTCCTGGACAAGGCTGCCTTATCCACAAAGCAGGCGGAACTCAACGCCAAGCTGACAGAACTGCGCCGGGAGAGGCGAAAGCTGCTTTGCAATGAGGATATTGATGAACAGGTGGACGCACTTCGCCTAACGATCGATACCATCCGAAATGGTCCAGAGACTCTGTCCAGCTTTGACGAAGCTCTGTTCACCAAGCTGGTGGAACGAATCGTTGTAGATACTCAGGGCACCATCCGCTTTCAACTATATGGCGGGCTTGAATTCCAAGAAACACTGGAGGCGTAGGCGATGGCAAATCGGAAAATATTGTATGGCTACCAGATCATACATGGCGATCTGGTCATCCAGGAGGAGGAACGCCTCACTGTTCAAAATGTATTTACCACCTATCTGGCCGGGTTATCCTATCAGACACTGGCAGACCGAATGAATGCGGACAACATCCCTTTCTCTCAGGAATCGCCACTGTGGAACAAGCACAAAATCAAGCGAATGCTGGAAAATCCTCGTTATGCCGGGGAAAATGGATACCCATCCATCATTGACCAAGATACCTTCCAGCAAGTGCAGAATAAGATCGCGGAAAAGACCAGTGGGAAGCTTCCACGCCGGACGGAATCGGATGGCTTATGGCAAAAGCTGCGAAGCGGATGCTGTCAGACTCGCCTGCTCCGAACCGGAGGGCCAATCGGGCATACCGGAAACGTCCATCTGAAATGTTCTGCCTGCAGAAACGCATTTGTTGTCGGGAAGGAGGAACTGCTTGCGCAGACGGCACGGCAGCTTGCGGCACATGAAACGCCCGTATGTAAGCCATACGCGCCCTCTGCGGAGGCCGTTCGTCTAGCCAACGCCATTAACCGGGTGTTGGAACAGCCAGGAGACGGTAGGGAGGCTCTCTCCTGCATCCTGCAAGGGGCAGCCGCCCGATATGCCTGCTGTGATGATGGTGTGGATACGGCTGGAAGTCGAGCACAGCCCGACCAAATCGATTGGGATCGCTTCGAACGAACGGTCTCCCATATCATAATCGGAACAGATAACGCAATCACCGTACACTTTTGATTAGGAACAGAAAGGACAGCAAAATGGAACAATCATCACTGGAACGCACCGTCCACCATATTCCGGCATCACGGTCCAATGTAGCAGGCAACAAGACGAGACTCCATGGCAGGCAGCGGGTGGCGGCTTACTGCCGGGTCAGCACCGACAGCGAGGAGCAGATCAACAGCTACACCGCCCAGAAAGTCTACTACACCCAGAAAATTGAGGAGTCCCCAGATTGGGAACTGGCCGGGATCTTCGCGGACGAGGGGATCACCGGAACCAGCATGAAAAAGCGCAAAGAGTTCAACCGGATGATCACCGCCTGCAAGCGGGGCGGGATCGACCTCATCCTCACAAAGTCTCTCTCCCGTTTCGCCCGGAACACCGTAGACTGTCTGGAGACGGTGCGAATGCTGAAGGCCAGGGGGATCGGGGTCATCTTCGAAAAGGAAAATATCAATACGCTGACAGAGTCCAGCGAGTTCCTCATCACTCTGTTCAGCGGATTTGCCCAGGCCGAGAGTGAATCACTCAGCTCCAATATCCAGCTGGGTATCCGGATGGCAATGAAAGAAGGAAAAGTCAACTTCCACTACAAGTCCATGTTGGGATACCAGCGGGGAGCGGACGGCAAGCCGGAGATCGTGCCGGAGGAGGCCGAGGTGGTGCGGCGAATCTACCGCCGGTACCTGGAGGGCTGCAGTGAGGGCCAGATCCAGAGAGAACTTACCCAGAATGGGATCGCCACCGCAAAGGGTGTCAAGGCATGGTCCCATCAGATCGTGCATAACATCCTCACCAATGAAAAGTATGCTGGAGACGCCTTGCTGCAAAAGACCTTCACCACAGACTGCATCAGCAAGAAGGTCAAGAAGAATACCGGCGAGTTGCCGCAGTATTACATCAAGGACAACCACCCTGCTATCATCCCGCGGGACATCTACCAGCGGGTACAGGAGGAGATGGCACGGAGGACCAGCAAGCAAAAGATTCTGCAGAAAAGCGGAAAAACAGAACAGGGCAAGTATTCCGCCAAGTATGCACTCAGTGAGCGGCTGGTCTGTGGGGAGTGTGGTTCCCCCTATAAGCGGTGTACCTGGGCCAGGAACGGCGTCAAACGGATCGTCTGGCGGTGCGTCTCCCGGTTGGAATTCGGGAATAAATACTGCCATGAGTCGCCTTCTGTAGAGGAGTACAAACTGCATGCCGCTATTCTCACGACGCTCAACCGGGTAGTCGAAGCAAGCAATGGCCTGCAGGATGAACTGGCAGAGACGCTCCGAATGGTATGTGTCCCAGGAGGAGATGGCGACGACCTGTTGGACTTGGAACACGAACTAGAAGTACTGACCGCACGACAGAATGCCCTGTTGGACCAGGCATTAGCCAACATGGAGGATCTGACGATAGCCGAGCAACTCAAGACCCTGCTGGAAGAAAAGCAGCACCTGCAGGCGCGGATCGATGCAGTAAAGACGGAAGCGGCCAACAGGATCAGCGAGGACTCACGTATGGCGGAGTTAACAGCTTACCTGGAGGAACACCTCAGTGGCTTCCAACAGTATGATGACGGGATTGTTCGGCAGCTGGTTGAGCGGATCACCGTAGTCGACAGGGAAACAATTCGAATCAAATTCCGATACAGTGATGTAGAGATCGAGCAGACCATGTGCTAAAATGGAAACAAGGAGCAACTACTTATGGAAATATTTATTACAGGGGATACACACGGAGATTTCCGCCGCTTCCGCCCGGACATCTTCTACGAGCAGGAACACATGACCAAGGAAGATTTGGTTCTGGTCTGTGGAGATTTTGGTGGAATCTGGCACGGTGACCCACTGGATGATGCAGGACTGGACTGGCTGGAGGACCGGCCATACACTACTGCATTTGTGCTTGGGAACCACGAAAACTATGACGCTTACAAAGACTACCCCAAAGAAGAATGGCATGGTGGACAGATCCAGAGGATACGTCCCTCCGTTCTGCACCTCATGCGAGGTCAGGTATATGAGCTCAATGGCAGGAAGTTTTTTACCATGGGCGGCGCTTCCTCCCATGATATCCAGGACGGCATCCTGGAACCGGACGATCCTGACTTCGAGGAAAAGTTCCAGCAACTCGAACAGCGCGGTGCGCTGTTTCGTGTGAACCATCGTTCCTGGTGGGCCGAGGAACTGCCCAGCGAAGCGGAATATCTGGAAGCCAGAGCAAATCTGGCGCGTGTCCACTGGAATGTGGATTACATCATCAGCCACTGCTGCCCCTCCAGCATACAGGATGTGCTCAGCGGAGGAATGTTCAAGAAAGACGCACTGACCGAGTTCTTCGACGAAGTGCGTCAGAAATGTACCTTCCGGTACTGGTTCTTCGGCCACTACCACAGCAATATGGTGATCGAGAAAAGATATGCCATGCTATATGAGCAGATCATAAGACTGAAGTAAGACAAAGGGCTGTGCTGACGCACGGCCCTTTTTTCGCCTCTGTTTGCACACGGCTTTGTCAGTATGTCATATGGGGGTTCGGAAATGGCTTGAAAAAAGCGCAGAAAAACAAAAACACAAGTTGCGCAAAACCCTGAATCCATTGAGCCGCAAGGCTTTCCAGGCTGTATCTTTTTCGGCAACAAAAGACAGTTTTCTCAGAAAAACCGTCTTATAGACGGTTTTTCTTTGTTTAGCGCTCAGATTGGGACGCATTGTATCATGGAAATCCCACCTGCTGAGATCTATGGATTTCAGCAGGTGGGATTTTTTCACCTATTGCTTTTGTCATATGTTAGATTTACTATATTAAAATCATAATGTTTTGTACTTCTCTCGGCTGGCTGGTACCAAAGGCTACTTTGCCGCGGTAAAATAGCTGATTGACAGGGCTCCGGAACGGAGGCTATGCCATATTGCTTAGAGAAGCTTGAATATCAATTTGACCGAGGAAACATAACGTACTATCATTTATCGTGTACATTTACAAGCGCTCAGTAATATGCAAAGAGGAGAACTTGGATGAAGATTGTCTGTTTTGGCGATTCTAACACCTATGGCTATGATCCACGCTCTTGGTTGGGCGGGCGGTATGATGTGGATAGCCGGTGGGTGGATATCCTGGCCGCGGAAACCGGTTGGGAAGTCTGCAACATGGGAGAGAATGGTCGGGAGATTCCCAGGTCAGCGCCTGACCTTCCAGCGGACACCGGCCTGCTGATTTTTATGCTGGGTACCAACGATCTGCTCCAAGGATGCAGTCCTGAGCAGGCTGCCGGCAAACTGAAGCACGTCCTCTCCCAACTGTCGCTGAAACCGAATCAAATTTTGTTGATCGTACCGCCGCCCATGGCTCCGGGGCAGTGGGTGCCCAGTCAGCAGCTGATTGACCATTCCCGCACTTTTGCAGGGTGTTGCCGCAGACTTGCCCAGCAGCTTGGTATCCGCTTTGCCGATGCCGGGGAATGGAATATTTCCCTTGCTTATGATGGAGTCCATTTTACAGAGCAGGGCCACAGAGCCTTTGCAGCGAACCTTTTGGAGGTGCTCAGATAAAACGGATTTTCTTGATCTGGGGCTGTTTTGCTCCCGGTGCCAGTGTTTCCAGTGCCTGCTCTGTATTCCCGAATGTCCCCAGCAGGCGATCCAATATGGGAAGTCCGCAGCCGGGCGATACCGCTGCACCATTCAGGCGTATCTGTCCTGGAATGAGCAATGAGGTGATTCATCTATGAAAGCAAAGCGAATGCCACGACATAAAAAATGGCTCATCGCTGGAGGAATCGTTCTTCTGATCCTGGCCATTCTGACGGGGCTGTTTTTCTGGTATGTGTCCGACTATTATCCAGCGGACGAAACTGCCCTGGAGGTGATGTCCCAGGACAGCGGCATTACGGTACAGGACAATCTGACGATTTTATCCCCGACTTATCCCACGGACACCGCCATCATTTTCTATCCCGGCGCCAAAGTGGAGGCAGAGGCTTACCTGCCTCTGCTGGATCAGATCCGACAGACCGGGGTTACCTGTATTTTGGTACATATGCCTTTTAACATGGCAATATTTGATGCCAATGCGGCAGAAGTGGTGATTGCCCAGTTTCCTGAGGTCCAGCACTGGTATATGGCCGGCCACTCTATGGGCGGCGCCATGGCGTCCAAGTATGCCTCGGACCATCCCGACCAGGTAGAAGGGCTTATTCTGATGGGTGCTTATATCTACGGCGATTATCCCGACGAAAAGACGCTCACCATCTACGGCTCCCTCAACCAGAGTGTGGAGGACCATATCGACTACACGGAGAACATTGTGGAGATCGAAGGGGGCAACCACGCTCAGTTCGGCAACTACGGACCCCAGAAAGGCGATCCCCCGGCCACTATTTCCGCTCAGGAGCAGCAGGCTCAGACGGTAGCTGCCATAAAAGCGTTTCTGTGGCCGGCTGATGCTGAGAATTGAGGAGGGGCACCGGATGTTTTTCAAGAAAAAGCAGGAGAAGCGCACCTATGACCAGGAAAACCAGAAGCCGGTGATCCGCTCCAGCATCTGTACTGGGGAAAAGGTGGCAGGATTTCAGGACATCCACACCGGGAAGTTTACCGAGATCATGCTGATCCGCACCTCCGGCGACCTGGAGGAATTTTGCCGCCTCTATGGTATCGGTACGGATGAGATCTCTACGCACTATTGATTTTGAGCGAAAATACAGGGAGCTTCCCGGCAGAAAAGCAGAAATGCCTTGTCAGAATAGCGGTAAATAGAAAATGAGCATTTTACATTCCTGCGTGTCGGATTTACAATGAGGGCAGAAGATGCGTAAGGAGGTTGTTCGTATGAACGCATTGGTTGCTTATTTTTCCGCTACCGGCACTACCGCCAAAGCGGCGAAGGCTCTGGCAAATGTCGTGGGAGGGGAACTCTATGAGATCAAACCTGCTGTGCCCTACACCAGCGCCGATCTGAACTGGATGGACAAAGGTTCCCGCTCCAGCGTGGAGATGAAGGACACCCGCTCGCGCCCTGCTTTGGCCGACACCAACGCCCCGGTGGCAGAACACGATGTGATCTTCCTGGGCTTCCCCGTGTGGTGGTATGTGGCTCCCACCATTCTCAACACCTTCCTGGAGGCCTATGATTTCACCGGAAAAACCATTGTTCTCTTCGCCACCTCTGGCGGCAGTGGTTTGGGCAAGTCGGCGGCTGGGCTTCAGGTCAGCGCCCCCGGCGCCAAGATTCTGGATGGCCGGATGCTCAATGGCCGCCTGAACGAGGCGGAGCTGAAGACCTGGGTGGACGGGCTGAAGCTGTAATACATCCCAAATGTTGAAAAAGTGGAGTGTCCCAATAGACACTCCACTTTTTATAGCTCTCTTTGAAGGTACACCATATCCACCAACTGAACACCGCACTCATAGATAGGGTGGTCGTAATAGTCGGTGAAAAAGTTCTTGACCAGGTGATGCCTGTAAAAGCCGCAGGATTCGTAAAACGGAACGGTGGAGGGGCTGTCCCCGGTACCCACCTGCAGCACCGTATACTGTCCTGTGTAGGTTCGGACGAGGAAGTCCACTATGGCCTTCCCATACCCCCTGCCCTGACAGTCCGGTTTTACGGCAATGTTTTTCAGTTCCAGAACCCCATCCCCCTCGTCGGTCACCACGCATTCAGCCTTGACCCCGCCGTCTTCCAGCACATACATGGTCCCACGCTCCAGATAGCGGTCAATCATGTCCTCCTGCTCGTCTGCCAGCAGCAGTAAATCCAGGTATCTCTTTTTGTCCGTTTCCACTTTTCTGATTTCCATGGGATGGTCCACCTTTGCCTGGCAGTCTTGATGGGACTTATGATACCACAACTATGTGTACCGCTGCAATGCTCTGAGAAACATGACAGACAGTTGTCGCGTTCCTATGATATAATGCAGGAAAAGAGGGAAGGGGAGTCCTGTATGAAAATGGAGCGGCTCATCGGCATCCTGTCCATCCTGCTCCAGCGGGAAAAGGTCACCGCTCCGGAGCTGGCGGAGCAGTTTGAGGTATCCCGCCGGACCATTCAGCGGGACATCGAGTCTCTGTGCCGGGCGGGAATTCCCATCTCCACTGCCCAGGGCGCGGGCGGCGGCATCTCCATCATGGAGGGCTACCGGGTGGATCGCACTGTGCTCACCGATCCGGAGATGCAGGCAATCCTGGCAGGACTGCGGAGCCTGGACAGTGTCAGCGGCACCCGGCGCTATGCCCAGCTGATGGAAAAGCTGTCCGCGGGAACGGGCGGACTGGTACCCGGCGGTGCCCATATGCTCATTGACCTCTCCTCCTGGTACAAAACCAGCCTGCCGCCCAAGATTGAGCTCATTCAGGGAGCCATCGAGCAGCACCGCACCATCCACTTTATCTATTACTCCCCCAAAGGAGAATCGGTGCGCACCGTAGAGCCCTATTATCTGGTGTTTCACTGGTCCACCTGGTATGTGTGGGGCTGGTGCCGGATGCGGAAGGATTTCCGCCTCTTTAAGCTCAACCGCATGACGGAGTTCACCACCGGAGAGCCGTTTGCCCCTCGTTCTGCGCCGCTGCCTGACTTGGAGCCAGAGCGGGTCTTTCCGGTAAAATATCAAGTCACCGTTCTCTTTGATCCCACCTGCCGCTGGCGGCTGGTGGAGGAGTACGGGGCGGACCGCTTTACCGTAGAGCTGGACGGCAAACTGCGCTTTACCGGCGGTTTCCCCGATGAGGACAGCGTCCTGAGCTGGATTTTGACCTTCGGAGACAAGGCGGAACTACTGGAACCGGAAGAATTACGGGAACAGTTGAGGAAACTGACCGAAACACTGGCCGAACGTTACAGGAGGGATTAGCATGGCCTCTCATAAGGATTTTGTGGACTATGTGGCCGAACAGCTGCGGGAAGCCGGTACCATCCGCAGCCGGAAGATGTTCGGTGAATACGGCCTCTATTGCGATGATGTGTTTTTTGCCGTCATCTGCGACGACCAGCTTTTTGTCAAGATCACCCCTCAGGGGGAAGCGGCCTTTCCCGACCTGCCCAAGGCTCCACCTTACGAGGGAGCCAGGGACTACATCTGGATGGAGGATGTGGACGACCGGGACACCATGACCGCTCTTACCCATATTACCTGCCTGGCACTCCAGGCCCAGCCTAAAAAACGGAGGAAATGACCATGGCCTTTGATTATAAGAAAGAATACAAGGAATTTTATCTGCCGCCCAGGACGCCGGGCATCGTTACCGTGCCCGCCATGAACTTTCTGGCAGTGTGGGGCCATGGTGATCCCAACGAGGAGAATGGAGCCTACAAGCAGGCCCTGGGGATGCTCTACGCCGTAGCCTTCGCCATCAAAATGAGTAAGCTGGGCAAGCACAAGCTGGAGGGTTACTTTGACTATGTGGTGCCGCCCCTAGAGGGTCTGTGGTGGCAGGAGGGCATCCACGGGGTGGATTATAGCCATAAGAAAGACTTCCAATGGATTTCCCTCATCCGCCTGCCGGAGTTTGTAACGAAAGAGGTGTTTGACTGGGCCATCCGGGAGGCCACAGAAAAGAAGCAGCAAGACTTCTCCCCGGTGGAGTTTTTCTCCTGGGAGGAGGGCCTGTGCGTCCAGTGTATGCATATCGGCCCCTATGACGACGAGCCTGCCACCGTGGCTGCCATGGAGGAGTATGCCAAGGCCCAGGGTTATGAGGAGAATTTCGGGGAGGGGCGATTCCACCACGAGATCTATTTAAGCGATGTGCGGCGGTGCAAACCAGAGCGGTTGAAAACCGTCATCCGGCATCCGATCAGGAGGATATTATGAAAGGCTTTACTCGTGCAGAAATCCGCTTTTCTCTGTGCGGCCTCAACTGTGCTCTGTGCTCCATGCACCTGGGCGGCTACTGCCCCGGATGCGGCGGAGGAGCCGGAAACCAGAGCTGCGCGAAAGCCCGCTGTTCCCTGGAGCAGGGCGGCGTTCCGTTCTGTTGGGAGTGCCCGGAGTATCCCTGCCCCTACTATGAGGGCTTCGACGATGGGGATTCCTTTGTCCCGCACCGGAACCGGCAGCAGGATATTGCCCAGGTCCAGGCGCTGGGACTGGACGCTTACCTTGTTCAACTGGAGAAAAAACGGACGATTCTGGATGAATTTCTGGCCCATTACAACGATGGCCGCCGCAAGACTTTTTTCAATACAGCCGTCTATCGCCTACCTTTGGAGGATTTGCAATCTGTGATGACTTCGCTGGATAACCGACCGGAACTGGGGCAGCAGGAGATCAAGGAACGGGCCCGCGTTGCTGTGGAATTGCTTCAGGAGGCGGCTGACCGCCGGAGCATCAGTCTGAAACTGAACAAGAAACCGAGGAAGGGGTGATCCTATGGCGACTTCCAGGTTAAAGGTTCATTTCCCATGCCCTGTGGAGCAGGTGTGGAACACAGTGACCGATCTTACCCATACCGCCTGGCGCAGTGATTTGGCCCGGGTGGAAGTCCTGGACGAAACCCACTTTGTGGAGCACACCCAAAGTGGCTATGCGACGGAATTTACCGTCACGGCCTGTGAGCCATTCCATTTTTGGGCTTTTACCATGGAGAACGGAAATATGTCCGGCGCTTGGGAGGGGGCCTTCCAGGCGGCAGAGGGCGGAACCTGGTTGACTTGTACCGAGACAGTTCGCGCCAAACGCTGGTGGATGGGCCCCTTTGTTCCCGGCTATCTGAAGCGGCAGCAGAAGCGGTATCTGGACGATTTGCGGAAGGAATTGCTGAAATAGACCATGTTAATCTGCGTTGCTTGCGGCAATGGGCCATTCTCTCTACAATGTGAGCGAAAGGAGTGAGCCCATATGTTAAACGAAAACATAAAGGCAATCCGGAAATCCAAGGGACTTTCCCAACAAGAACTTGCCATGAAGCTGAATGTGGTGCGGCAGACCATCTCCAAATGGGAGCAGGGGGGGTTCACTTAGATAAAGATACCACATCAATCCCACGCTGACTTTTGCTCAACCGATACAGCCGGAGGGCTGGATAACAAGAAAAGGCGGTATGCGCCCCGTGGAAGGGTAGCGTACCGCCTTTTCTTGTGGGGGTTTCCAAAGGGGGCAACGCCCCCATTTGGCACACGACTTTGCGAAGCAAAGTGTAGTGTGTTATACGCTCTGTCGGCGTTGCCGTGAAAATGCCGTTGCCGCCGGGGAGGGCAAGGGCATTTGAAGCGGCAGGAAAACAGGGCTGTGCTTGCGTGGCGTAGAGCCGTAAGCACAGGTCTGGTTTCAACAGCAGACTGGGCGTATATGAAAGCCCCCGTCCCTCGTCCTACGCTCCGACTTGTGGACAAAGTGTCCCGAAGTTGTGGCCACACTCCCGGGAAAGTAGCAGGACAGCGGGCAACCGTCAAGGCTGAAATGAACGGGCTTACACCCGGCCTTGACCGCCACCCGCCGTCCCGCTGAATGGGTGAACAAGGCGACCAATCCCTCAAAGTGCTTGACCGCTCTCTTTCTGATTTTGGAGTGTTTCTTTTCTCATAATTGAAATGGGCGGGAAGCCATTTTAGGGCTTTCCCGCCTTGATTGCCCATCAGCAAAGCCAGACGGGACGGTCAACGGCGGCGCATGAAATGCGCCGTTCATCTTGACCGTTGACTGGCCCGGCTGGCTTTGCTATTTCCCCGACAAACGGGAATTTAATATTCCGATAGAAATGCAATGATACTTTCACTTATTGCTTTGTATTCGTAGTCGTGAACATAATGTGGGCAGTTCAATTCAATATATTTTCCTTCATCAATCTGTGATATATATTTTATAGCAATTTTTCGCCATGTGTCTTTATCGAATCCTGTTCCACCAGAGCCGTCCGAAATAAATAACAGCATTGGAAGCTGCGGGGTTCCCATGTCATTCACCGTTTCAGCGTTTTCCTTCACCCATTCAGTTTCATTTATCATAGTTACAGTTGCCGTCCGGCTGTAAAAAACAGCTTTATAGATTTCTTTTTCTTTCTCCGATAATGTGCCGTACTTTACAGCATCACTATCCGATAGCCCCGGAATAAATCGAGTGACACCTATGTTTGCCGTCCAACTTGCAATACGCATAAGAGGAATATTTATATTCATGTTGTCATAATACTCTGGAACTGCCATGTCAAGCCCGATAATTGCAGACACCTCATTGGGATATTTCTGCGCCCAATATAAGGCTTCAAGCCCTGACATAGAGTGCGGGCAAAGGACATAAGGTGCGGTTAATCCCGCCGATGCAAGCGCTGTCCTTGTGTCTTCAAGTATAGAATCAATATCTCTGTTTTTATCGACAACATCACTGAAACCATACCCGAATTTTTCTACAACGGCAATCTGATATTTATCACTTAAAAGAGAATAGAGGGATTTGAAATCCAGTATGGGAGAACAAGTACCTCCTCCCGACATAAAAACAAGCGTTGCATCTCCTGTACCTTCAATATAGACGCTCATATTGTGTCCATCAACTTCAACCATCTTTCCTAATGGCAAACGCAATTCAGTTTCTCCTTTTAAATGGATTTTATGATTGATGTATATGATAAGTAGCAATATAAGCATTGCAACAATCACAATAAAAATTATTTTCATAACTCTCCTCTTTTTCATAGTGTTCCTCACCTCTGTGTCTTTGCGTCTGGCTCCTTGATGATATGTTGTTCGGCGCAATAAATCCCGATTTGTTGTTCTCTTACTTTCTTCCCCGCTGTGGGTTTGGATTTTTCAGCAAGTCAGACTTTCGTGCAATCTTTTTCAGCCACTTCCTTTCTTCCTCGGACAGCTTCTTATAATTCAGTTTGAGCCGCTTGCAGATAAACATCATAGCCGCCTGCTCCGGGTCGCTGTCCTCTTTAGCGGCTTCCTCGGCTGTCTGCAAAAAATCTTCCAGAGGATTGTCCTCCGGGACGCCGAAAAAATCGTCCTTGTGGGCTTCCCGCAGATCGAGGGCTATCTTGTTTATGTCCTGCTGTATCACATAGCGGCAAAAGCTGTCGTCATCAATGTGGGCGGCGATAAGCTGTCGCAGCTGCGGGTCAGTCAAGCCGGGATTGTGTTGTTTCATAATCGTTGCACTCACAACGTCCACAATGGCGTTTGCGCTCTGCACCTGCTTTCCCGCTACGCCGTTCACATAGATTTCAAGGTCGGCCATGAGCCGGGGAAAATCCGGGTGTGTCGCCAGCTCACACAAAAGAGAATTGTCCACCAGCCCGCTTTTCAATAGTTCAATCATATCATCACTCAAATGCAGGTCTGCAAGATCGGCGTTTGGGTGATTTCTTGTTTGAGAACGGCCCAGCAGATAATCAACAGTCACTTCATAGAACTTTGCCAGTTCAATAAGGGCATAGTGGCTGATGTCCTTGAAGTTGTCCCCCTCATAACTGCCTAAAGCGGACTTGGAGAGATGGGTTTTCTCCGCAAGCTGTTCCAGCGTCAGTCCGCGCTCCACACGCAGGTCTTTCAATCGTTCTTGTATGGATAGTTCCATGCTCCCCCTCCCTGTCTGCCCGATAAATGGGAAGTTACAGTTCCGTATTCAGTATGGAATACATTTTCATATCAATAACTTTTCCATTTTTTACAGCATTGTTTCTCAATGTCCCTTCGTATTGAAAACCTGCTTTTTCAAGCGCCCTACACGATGCTATGTTGTAAGCAAAAGGTTCTGCATAGATACGAATAATATCACTCTTTTGAAAAACATGTTGGCAAATTTGTTTTATGGCTTCGGTCATAATTCCTTTGCCCCAGTATTCTTCTGCAATATAATATCCTAACTCGGCAGTTTGTCTATGTATATTTTCCTGACGATAAACGCCAATACTGCCGATTGCTTTTTCATCTACCGTAATAGCAAAAGCAAAGGTGTCATTTTCATCAGCAGAAAGCATAGCAGAAATAAAATTTATTCCATCTTGTACTGTATAAGGATATGGTATGCCATCTCGAAGATTGTCCTGAACTTTTTTATTGGATATAGCCACGGTCAAATCTTCCGCATCTGACAATAACCATTTTCTTATTTTACAAATCATATTTTCCTCCGCAACTTCCGATTTGTCTCTTCGTACTTATCATTTTACCACAATTCCAAGAGCGTGGAAATAGCCTGTTTTTAAGCCGATTTCCTACCTTTCGGATATACGGGACGGACGGTCATTTCGGTGTAGACTTATGAGAAAGATTTTGCTCCGCTGCGAGGAGAGTTGGAGCAGGCGGATCTGCTGCTGTTCTGCTATCCGGTCTATACCTTTATTGCGCCCTATCAGCTTCACCGGCTCATCGAGCTCATCAAGGCAGATGGGGTGGACCTCTCAGGCAAGTTTGCCTCTCAGATCACCACATCCAAGCACTTCTATGATGTGACCGCCCACCGCTATGTGGAGGAGAACTGCTTTGATCTGGGCATGAAGGTGGTGCGGGGGCTGTCCGCCGATATGGATGACCTGCTCACCCAGCAGGGGCAGCAGGAGGCACGGAGTTTTTTCGATCAGCTGATGTTTTCCTGTGAGCACGGGCTGTTTGTCACACCGCCTGCCAGAGCGCCTCGGCGGGAGAAGCCGGTCTATCAGCCGGTACTGCACTCCGTGTCTAAGAGCAAAGAAAAGGACGTTGTGATCGTTACCAACTGCGCTCCTGAGGATGAAAACCTCCGGAATATGATTGCTGATTTCCGTGCTGCGCTGCCCTTTGAGAGCCGGGTGGTAAATTTGCGGGAGTTTCCCTTTGCCGGTGGTTGCCTTGGGTGTTTCGGCTGCGCCATCACAGGGAAATGCGTCTATACCGATGGATTTGACGCATTTTTGCGCAATACCATCCAGACCGCCGACGCCTTTGTCTACGCCTTTACCATCTCCGACCATTATACCCACTCCAGCTTCAAATGCTTTGACGACCGGCAGTTCTGCAACGGCCACCGTACCGTTACCCACGGCACGCCCATTGCCTACCTGATCAGCGGCGACTATCAGTATGAGAGCAATCTGCGCATGATTGTGGAGGGTCGCAGCGAGGTGGGGGGCAACTATCTGTGCGGCGTAGCCACCGATGAGGGTAATACTGCTGCCGATGTGCAAAACCTGGCCGATGCTGTGGTATTTGCCATGGAGAAGAAGCTGTCCCGCCCGGCCAATTTCTACGGGGTGGGCGGAATGAAGATTTTCCGGGATCTCATCTATGTGATGCAGGGCATGATGAAAGCCGACCACAAGTTCTATAAGACCCACGGCATCTACGACTTCCCCCAGAAGCAGAAAAAGCGCATTCTGCAAATGAAGCTGGTAGGAGCCATGCTGGCGGTTCCCTCTGTACAGAAGAAGATGAAGGGACAGATGAACCAATACATTATTGGGCCGTACCAAAAGGTGGTAGAGCAGGCCCGGGAAAGTGCCGGATCGGCGAAGCAGAGCTGATTGCGGATCTGATTGAAGGGTGCTCCCCGCTGAGCGGTGAGCACCCTTTTCAGCGAAAATATATGGGGTCTTCATGACAATTTTAGCATTGCTGTGCTATACTGTAGCAAACAGAAAAAGAAGGGGCATGAACGTGCGGATTTTAATGCTGGGCAACAGTTTTACCTTTACCAACCATATGCCTCAGATGCTGGCTCAACTGACCGGGGCGGAAGTGGTCCATCACACCCGGGGCGGGGCGCGGCTGTCGGAGCACCTGAACCCCAAGACCAAGCTGGGTGCAAAGACGCAGGAGGTGCTGGACAAAGAACATTGGGACTATGTGGTCCTTCAGGAGATGAGCCACGGGCCCATAACCGCTCCCGGCAGCTTCTTTGCCAGCGTGGAGCAGCTCTGCAACAAAATTTGGGAGAATGGGGCAGTCCCCATTCTCTACGCCACCTGGGCTTACCAGAGAGGCGGGGCCAAGCTGACAGCCAAGGGCTGGGATTATAGTGAGATGGCCCATAAGATGTCTGAAGCCTACCACAAAGCCGCCCGAGAGAACCACGCCCTCCTTGCTGATGTAGGGCGGAAGTTTTATGAGTTGTCCGATACTCAGAACCTCTGTGCCGCCGATGGCGTGCATCCCAGTGAACTGGGTTCCCGTATCGCGGCGGAAACCATTGCGGCGGTCATTCAGGAGCAAAAGGAGAAATTACGATGATTCGAGATATCTGCAAAGATGAGACGTTCCTGGCCCAAAAGGCGGTGCCTGCCACGCTGGGCGATGTTCAAGTGGCTGCCGACCTGCTGGAGACACTGGAGCACCACAAGGCCGGCTGCGTGGGTATGGCGGCCAATATGATTGGGATCAATAAGCGCATCATTGCTTTCGATAACGAGGGCAGCTACATGGTCATGTTCAACCCGGAGATCGTTAAAAAGTCCGAGCCCTATGACACGGAGGAGGGCTGTCTCTCCCTGACCGGCGTCCGCCCGGCCAAGCGATGGAAGACCATCAAGGTACGCTGGCAGAACGAGAAATTTCAGGAGCGGCTGAAAACCTTCACCGGCTGGACGGCTCAGATCATCCAGCATGAGATCGACCACTGTGAGGGCATCATCATATGAAAAAGTGCAGGATCACTGTCATGCGCATCACCCGATACGAGGACCTGATGGCCCAATATGAGAATCCCATCGCTCATGCCTGCGACATGGAGGTGGGCCAAGTCTTTATCGCCAATGGCTGGGAGAAGCCTGTGGGCTTTTGCCAAAGCGCCTGGGATACCCTCTCGCCCTTTGTGCTGGCCCTAAGCCACGGGGGTGAGAACTTCTACGACGGCTGGATGAAGAACCCCAAATCCGCCATGCTCTCCTGTAACGACGGGTTCCGGCCGGTGAGCTTTCTGGTGGAAACCCTGGATGAGGGCGCAGACTGAGGAGGAAACGCCATGTTTGAACATAAAGTTGCCGTGGTTACCGGCGGAGCAAAGGGTATCGGCAAGGCGATTGCGGAGGAATTCCGGAAAGCAGGCGCCGAGGTATGCGTGATTGACCTACTTCCCAACGATTATTCTGTGGGTGATCTGGCCGACCAGACCGTTCTGGAGGATTTTGCCCGCAAGGTGATTGCCGACTATGGTCATGTGGACTTTTTGGTCAATAATGCCCTGCCCCTGATGAAGGGCATTGACGCGTGCAGCTACGAGGAGTTCAACTACGCCCTGCGGGTGGGCGTTACCGCCCCCTTTTATCTTACCAAGCTGTTTGCGCCCCACTTTGCACCCGGCGGGGCCATCGTAAATATCTCCTCTTCCCGGGACAGGATGAGCCAGCCCCAGACCGAGAGCTACACGGCAGCCAAGGGTGGCATCTCCGCCCTGACCCATGCCCTGGCGGTGAGCCTGGCCGGTAAGGTGCGGGTCAATTCCATCTCGCCCGGTTGGATCGACACCGACTATACCGTTTATGACGGTCCGGATGCCATTCAGCAGCCCGCAGGCCGGGTTGGCAATCCCCTGGACATTGCCAATATGGTGCTTTACCTGTGCTCGGACAAGGCGGGCTTTCTTACGGGGGAGAACATCTGCATTGACGGCGGCATGACCCGCCAGATGATCTACCACAATGACTTTGGATGGACCCTGCAAGGAGGAACCGGTCTATGAAAACCGCCATCTGCTACTATTCCCGCCACCATGGGAACACGCTGAACGTTTTGGAGGCCATGGCGGGCGAGGGGGATGTGGACCTGATCGATGTTACCACCCGCCAGACCGTCCGGCTGGAGAAGTATGACTGTATCGGTTTTGCCTCCGGCATCTACGGTTTTGAATTCCAAAAGGCTGTGGTGGAGTTTGCCCGGCAGTACCTGCCCCAGGGCAAGCCGGTGTTCTTCGTCTATACCTATGGCGGCGCCAAGGGTAGTGGGGCCAAGGCTGTGGCGAAGATCGCGCAGGAGAAGAACTGCCGGATGCTGGGGGAGTTTTCCTGCAAGGGCTATGACACCTTTGGCCCCTTTAAGCTGGTAGGCGGTATTGCCAAGGGACATCCGGACGAGCGGGATCTGGAGAACGCCCGTAAATTCTATCGGGAGATTCAGGCGCGAAATACGCACGGTTAAGGAGGTCATGTTATGTTTGGACCGGACCCGAATGCTGTCCACCCGAATGAGAACATCCCCAGCGTTTGCTACATCAAGAATGTTATCACCCGCCTCAACATTGAGGTAGGCGATTATACTTATTATGACGACGCTGCCACCGGTGGAGAGGATTTTGAGGACCATGTGACCCACCACTATCCCTTCATCGGGGACAAGCTGATCATTGGAAAGTTCTGCGCCATTGGTAAAGGCGTGGAGTTTGTAATGAATGGGGCCAACCACCGTATGGAGTCGGTCACCACCTACCCCTTCAATATCTTCGCCCACGGCTGGGAGAAGTGCACGCCTTCATTGGACCAGCTGCCCTTTAAAGGGAATACGGTGGTGGGCAATGACGTGTGGATAGGGCAGGATGTCACAGTCCTGCCCGGTGTCCACATTGGCGACGGCGCCATTATCGGGGCCAATTCTGTGGTGGCAGGCAATATCCCGCCCTATACTGTGGCGGCAGGGAACCCCTGCCGTGTAGTCAGGCCCCGGTTCGGCCAGGAGCTGACGGAGTATCTGCTCAAGCTGCGGTGGTGGGATTGGGAGGCGGAAAAGATTTTCTGCAACCTGGAAGCACTGTGCAGCGGTGATCTGGAGCAAATTCGCCGCATTGAGTTATAATGGAGGAAACTACATGAAGCTTGCCATTCTCTCCGACACCCACGGCCTGCTGCGGCCGGAGGTGGTGGAGCAGCTGAAAACCGCCGACGCCATTCTCCACGGCGGCGACATCAATAAACAGAGCATTGTGGACCAGTTGAGGCAATACGCGCCTCTCTATGTGGTCCGGGGCAACAACGATAAGGAGTGGGCGGAAGACATCCCCCATGATCTTACCATCACCTTGGATGGTGTGACGTTCTATATGGTCCACAATAAGAAAGAACTTCCCGCAACGCTTAACGGTGTGGATGTGGTGGTATTTGGCCACTCCCACAAGTATGTGCAGGAGGAGAAGAACGGTATTTTGTGGCTCAATCCCGGCTCCTGCGGCCCCCGGCGGTTCCATCAGGAGATTACCATGATGATGGCGGAACTGGCAGATGGGGAGATTCAGGTGGAGAAAATCTCCATGCCCCACGAGGTAAGGTGATGGAACTGGGACTGACTTTCCCCCTCAAGCGATTTTTGAAGATGAAAACGCCGGCCTACGGCACGCAGCCAGACCGGCGTTTCTGCTGGGACCTCCATGTCATCGATCTGCGGGGGTGCAAGTGTCTGCTGGCTGTCCACTGTCACAGCCGGTATACCTTCGTCCGCTATGATGTCACGCCCCTTCAGTGGGCGGACCTGCCCGGTCTGTTTCAGGAGGGATTGACGGAGAGCTTTATCGCCGCTGGATTTACAGCGGATCAGGTGGAAGCATATCTGCGGCAGGCGGGCGAGATTGAAATCACCCGTACCCACGGACGCCGGGAGGTGGCCTTTCTCAACCGGGCCTGGGAGGATGTATTGGCGCTGGATCTGTGCCTGGACACGGATTGTCAGGCCCAGCCTCTGCTGGACCATGCCGTCAATACAAAGCCCAGCCGGTGCGTGGGTTTTGAGGGGCTTGGAACGAGCCTGGAGCGGGTGAATGTCATATGAAAATGAAGGGAGACTCAGACTTGAACAGGGAAGAATGTCTGATTTGTAAGGCGCCTTTGGAATATCTGACCCAGGATGAGGTCATGGAGTGCGCCATCTGCCATAAGAAGGAGTCCAGCAAAACCCGTTGTGTGGCGGGTCATTATGTCTGCAATGACTGCCATACCCAGGGTATGGACAGTATCTTTGGTCTGTGTCTCTCTGAGACTTCTGCCGATCCTGTGGCCATTCTCCGCCGGATGATGGAGCTGCCATTCTGCCATATGCACGGTCCGGAGCACCATGTAATGGTGGGCGCGGCTCTGCTTACTGCCTATAAAAACGCCGGTGGTAACCTGGAGCTTGAGAAGGCCCTTCAGGAGATGTACAGCCGGGGCAAGGCTGTTCCCGGCGGGGCCTGCGGTTTTTGGGGGGCCTGTGGAGCGGGGATCGCCACAGGACAGTTCCTGGCCATTGTTACCCAGTCCACACCCCTGGCCCAGGAACCCTGGGGTTTGAGCAATCAGATGACCGCCCGGGCGCTGGAGAGCATCGGTCAGGTGGGCGGCCCTCGATGCTGCAAGCGGGACTCCTTCCTGGCCATCCTGGCCGCCGTGGACTTTGCCAGAGAGCAGATGGGGGTGGAGATGGAGCGGACAGTTCCTGTCTGCTCTTACAGTGGCCGGAACAACCAGTGCATCGGCAAGCGCTGTCCGTTCTCGGCGGCAAAAGCACTTGAAACGAAAGAATTTAAAACCGTTAAACGTGCAAAGCTGGTAAAACTATCTTTGAAATGAACACAGCCCGGAACTTCTGGATGATAAGAAGTTCCGGGCTTGTTGTTGTTATGCCTGTACTTGTTTCAGCTCCTTCTCAATCAGAGAAACAGCAATCGTAAAGGCCTGGATGCGGCGTCTGGCCAGTGTGATCTGGGATTTCAATCGGGCGGGATCTTCTTTCCCTTCCAGAGTCTTGACGGTTTCCCGCAGCTTATGCAGGGTAGAGTCGATCTGCCGTTTGGCCTCCACAAGTTCATCTTTGGTATAGGTCATGCTTTGCCTCCTAAAATGGACCTTACTTATCGTGGTGTTGCGGGAGATCATCCTTTAGCGGCGGTTGCTCTTCCGCTTGCGAAAATCCTCCTCAATATCGTCTTTCCAGTGCTCATCCAGCGTAGCACAACACCGGACAGCGGTGACAGCCTGACTCACCACCTCGTAGTTGAGGCGAGTACCCTCGCTGTCACAGTGGTAGTTTACCGCCCGATCCGGGGCGATGCCCAGCGATCCCGCCGTTTCCACCGCGTCGATGTTTGCACCCAAAAAGAGGAACTCCCAACCGTACTTCTCCTTCTGGCGCTGGATCATGGTTTTGACCTGCTGAGAGGTATAGCGGCGGCTGGCATTCTCCATGCCGTCGGTGGTGATGACGAAGAGGGTGTGCTCCGGTACATCCTCACTCCGGGCGTATTTGTGAATGTTACCGATGTGATGGATGGCACCGCCGATTGCGTCCAGCAGGGCGGTGCAGCCCCGGACATAGTATTCTCTGTGGGTAATAGGCTCGACCGCTTCAATTTTTACCCGGTCATGGAGCACCTGGGTATGGTCGTTAAAGAGAATGGTGGAGACAAAAGCCTCGCCGGGCTCCTTTTTCTGCTTCTCCAGCATGGCGTTGAAGCCACCGATGGTATCGACCTCCAGCCCCTGCATGGAGCCGCTGCGGTCCAGAATAAAGACCAGTTCCGTCAAATTCTTTTTCATAGAAAAATCCCCCTGTTCTGTGTTGTTTGGCTTACGAGCACAGTATAGGGGAATTTTATGCTTGTTTGGTCGCCTGGCGGGCGACAATTATGCTCTCAAAATTTGCGCCATGGGTTTGCCTTTGGCCAACTCATCCACTAGCTTATCCAGATACCGGATTTCCCGCATCAACGGGTCCTCGATTGCTTCCACCTGAATGCCGCATACCTTGCCGGTGATGAGGGTTCGATTGGGATTCATGGCCGGGGCATTTCGGAAGAAGTCCCCATAGCTGGTATCAGACTGCTCCAGACGGGCAATATCCTCGGCGCTATATCCGGTGAGCCAGGTGGTCACCTGGTCCACCTCTTCCCGGGTACGACCCTTTTTCACTGCCTTGTTGATTAGAAGCGGATAGAGCTTGGCAAAGGACATCTGTGTCACATCGGTACGGGGCATGGCATTAACCTCCCAGCAGACTCTGATCAAAGGCGAAGAGAGCCTCGTTGATCTCAAAGATGTTGTAGTTTTGGTGGGCGATGAAATACTCCACGATGATGTCGAACTTACTGGCGTGGGAGAAGGCAAAGCCTGCCTTTCCCAGCATCTCACGGGCCTCCTGCAGAGGCAGCTCCAGGGCCACGGCGAAGGCCATAGCGGTGGGCTTAGAGGGCTTGTAGTGGACGTCCGAGCGGATCTTGGAGAAGAGTTTTCGGTCAATGTTGGCCTTTTTATAGCACTGGGCGTCGGTGAGACCACGCTCATCGATCTTCCGCAGCAGCATCTGAGAAAAGCTTTCATCCAGTTGACTGAGGGCTTCGTCCAGACTGATGGTCAACGATGTGGGGGGCAATGGTGCTGCTGTAGGGGTCAGTGGTGTTCCTGGAATAGACTCCCACATTGACGTTGTTGAAAAACGCTCATCCGGCTGGCTCAGGTCTTCATCCGACCAATGCGCTGCCTTTGCAGGAGTCCACGGTGCTTCTGTCATGGAAGGGGCGTTAAAGCCCATAAACTGGCGGCGCTGTTCTTCCAGACTGTCGGTATGTTCGGATACATAGTGGTCATCAATATAGGCGGCAATATCGGCAAAGAGCTTTCCGCCGATGGTGTAGGCGGCTCGGTCAAAGATCACCAGATAGACGGTCATATCGTGGGAGAGCAGGAAGTCGCCGATAGTGTCCACCGCTATCTTTAGAGCCTGGTCCTTGGGGTAGCCGTATACCCCGGAGGAGATGAGGGGAAAGGCCACCGTTTCGCACTTGTTGGCGAAGGCCAGCTCCAGGGAGGAACGGTAGGCGGAAATGAGCAGCTCCCGCTCGCCGCAGCTTCCACCCTGCCAGACAGGGCCAACTGTGTGGATCACAAACTTGGCAGGCAGGCGGTAACCCTTCGTGATCTTGGCCTGTCCCGTTTTGCAGCCGCCCAAGGTACGGCATTCCTTCAAAAGATCCGGCCCGGCGGCGCGGTGAATGGCGCCATCTACACCCCCGCCTCCCAGAAGGCTCTCTTTGGCGGCATTGACGATGGCGTCCACCTTCATAGTAGTGATATCATTTCGCACGATGTGCAGGGGCATGAGAACACCTCCTCATTGATTGGTTTTATGATACCATGAACTGGTCGTTCTGACAAGGAACGGACATTTGCCCGCCTAAAAACCTGTTGGAAGTCTTAGCTATCTCGATTTGTAGAGAAATTGCAGCATCCGGCCCAAAAATGCTTGACAAAAGAGAATAAAACACTATAATGAACGATGTTTATATTGAGGTGATAGGATGAATACCGTAGTTACATCCAAAGAGGAGATCCTGAAGACCAGCCGTGAGCTCATCCAGCAAGCGGGGTGGTCTGCGGTCAATATTCGCTCAGTGGCGACCGCCTGCGGTGTGTCGGTTGGTTCCATCTACAACTATTTTGATTCCAAAGCTGCTCTGATGGGTGCCACAGTGGAGAGCGTCTGGTGTGAGATCTTCCGCCGCCCGGAGGATGAGGCAGTATTTCAGGATACCCAGGCCTGTATTACCTGGCTGTACCAACGGATGGAGTACGGCTGCAAACGGTATCCCGGATTTTTCAGTCTTCACTCGTTGGGCTTCATGGGGGAGGATAAATCCGATGGAAAACGGCGGATGCAGCAGACCTGGCAGCATATTTTAGATAGCCTGCATTCTGTCTTGCTGCGGGATACCAGAGTCCGGCCAGATGCCTTTACCGAAGCATTTACAGCGGAAAAATTTTCGGATCTCCTGTTTTCACTGATGTTGTCTGCGTTGCTGCGGCAGGATTATGATCCCTCGGTTGTACTGGAGATCGTCCGCAGGACCCTCTATTAAAATTCCCACAACTCTGTGGGAATTTTGTATCCCGGAAATTGAACATTGTTCATTAGAAGGAGGCAAGGATGAAAGTAAAACGGAATACGCTGCTGCTTCTGGCCTGTCTGGTATGGAGCGCGGCGGGATTCAATATCCTTCGGATCGGCGTAATGGCCTATCCGACCTATGTTACGGTGCTAAATGCCCTGTTGTCGGTACTGGTGTTTACTGTATTTCAGTATTTTATCTTTGGAAGGCTGGTCAAAAAGCACACGGCCCGGATTGCCGCCTATTTGGAGGAACGGCACTTTTTCCTCAAATTTTTTGACGGAAAGGCTTTTGTTATCATGGCGGTTATGATGGCCGGGGGCATTGGCCTCCGGGTGAGCGGGCTGGCGCCGGAGCGGTTTATTGCCGTATTTTATACGGGCCTGGGCGCTGCACTGCTACTGGCAGGATTGCTGTTTGGCAGAAACTTTATCAAGGCGACCATTGCAGCAGGCGCCGTCCAAAACAAAATGGAACAAGAAGGAGAATATGAAACGGGAATGCAAATAAGGAGAGGAACTATATGAAACGCTAGGCGAATACCGCGCTGCTGTACGCCATCCTGGCCATGGTGGGCGGCGTGTTTTATCGGGAGTTTACAAAATTCAACAGCTTTACGGCCAAGACCACGCTCTCTGTGGTGCATACCCATTATTTTCTGATGGGTATGGTGTTCTTCCTGCTGCTGCTTATGCTGGAAAAGGCTTTTTCCTTCACAGGCGCAAAGACCGGACGGGTGCTGGCACTCTATCATGTGGGCCTGAACCTGACCGCCGTGATGCTGGTGGTGCGGGGAGTGTTCCAGGTGCTGGGGACCTCGCTGTCCGCTGGTATGAATGCGGCTATCTCCGGTATAGCTGGAATTGGGCATATCCTGCTTGGAGTCAGTCTGATTTTGATGTTGCTGCAGATCAAGCGCAGCGTAACGAAATAAGACAGAAGAACGGGGTTGGTACTGCAATGCAGTACCAACCCCGTTCTTCTGTTTATCTTGGCGGACGATCATCCTGCCTATTGACATGGAGTTACAATTGACATATACTTAACGAAGTTAAATAAATGGGAGATTGTACAATTATGGAATGGACAGATATGGTGCATTATCAGCAGCAGCTCCAAAAGGTTATGCGTTCGCTCCTTCCACTACGGAAATCCGTGCTTACCGCCAGCGAATGTGAACTTTTGGCTCATCTCTATCTGAAGCCGGAACAGAACACGCCAGTTTTACTCAGCCAAAACAGCGGCATGAAAATTGAGGCGGTCAGCCGGTGTCTGAAATCGCTCCATGAGAAAAACTGCATACGCAAGCAGCGGAAGGAAACAGACGAGCGGAGTTATCAGATTTTTATCACGGAAACCGGTCTTGCAGAATTGAAAAGGGGATACGAGAGTATTCTGCAGCCCTTTTATGATTTGTGGCGCAGCTCCAGCCAGGATTTTGAGGCGTTTGTGTATTATGCGGACAGACTTGCCGTGCAGATTGAGAAAGGGCAGGAAAAGCCCCATGACCATGAAGTTTTATGATGCGCTGCAGATGGACCCCTCCGTGCTGAAGCGGAAGATCTCAGCCTGTGAAGTAAGACGGGAAAAAGCCTATTACTGGGTTGCGATAGCGGTTCGGTCTGTGCTGATCGTAGCCTTTGCCATTGTGCTTATCAGTTTGTTGTCCGCTGTGTTCGGGAGCGACAACACACCTCTGGCAGTGGCGCTGTTCTGCATGATGCTTGGGATTCGCTTTGTCAATTTTGAGTATTGCATCGGAGATTCTCTGATTACCCTGGCAGCGGTGCTGGCTATCCTGGTTCTGGTTCCCAGTGCGGCGGCGGTGGTTCCGCCGGTTCTGTTGATTCCGCTGCACTTTGCGGGCTTTTTTGCCATTCTCTGCATGACCACCCAACGGCCTGAAATGGGTAACGGCGGCCTGTACAGCTTTGCCTACATCTATCTGACAGGCAATCCCGTCGTGGGAGAGGCGCTGGTTCGCCGCGGACTGTTGGCGCTGGTGGGCTATCTCATCTGCGGCGCCATCCTGTTTGCCAAGCACCGGGATCAGCATAAGACGACGCGTTTTCACCATGTCATGCGGAAGTTTGATCTTGCTGTGCCGGTTTATCTGTGGCAGTTTCGCATGGCCCTTGGCGTGAGTCTGGTGCTGACTGCGGGACAGGTGTTTGGAGTAGAGCGGTTCATGTGGATGGGATTTGCCTGTGCATCGCTGCTGTCGGAATATCCTTACTCCGGCAATACGGTTACCCGCTTCTGGCAGAGAATTGTGGGGGCGTTGGCGGGCTCCTGTGCGGTTTTTGTGGTTTATCTGGTGACGCCGGAAGCGCTTCACCCGTTAATGGGCCCCTTGGGAGGACTGTGTCTGGGCTTTTGCATCGATTATCGGTATAAAACGGCAATGAACTGTTTTGGTGCGCTGATGTTGGGGACCGGAATCTACGGACTCCAGGGAGCGGTGATCCTTCGTATTGTAGATACCATCTTGGGTGTGACCTTCGGCCTGGTATTTGCGGTTATCTTCCATCGCCTGGCGGCGGCAAGATTTCTGACAGTACCGGAAGGAGAATAAGAAAACAGAAAAGGGGGCGGGCGACTGAAAGCTTTTTCGGGTGCCTGCCCCTTTTGCCCGTTCAATCGGATATTGTGGGTTGGTATGTGTAGAACGCATGACAACAATTTGTGTGCAGTTTTGTTGGGGAACGGCTTTTTCTGTTCCTTTTGCCGTGCTATACTGTTTATAGAAATCTTTGTATGGCCGGAAGGGAGCGGATAATATGCCTATGCTGGGTGCAATCCTGACCCCACATCCTCCGGTGCTGCTGCCTGAAGTGGGCAGGGGCCGGGAGTGTGAGATCAATGCCACCGGTCAGGCCATGCGTGCCGCCGCTGCGGAGGTGGCGCGGTGGAAGCCGGATGTGCTCATTGTAGCCTCACCACACACGGTTTTGTACGGAGATTATTTTCACATTGCTCCTGGAGCGGGTGCTTCGGGCGATATGTCTGCCTTTGGCGCCCCCCAGGTGCGCATTGAGGTAGAGTACGACGGGCCGCTGCGGGATGAAATTGTGCGTCGAGCCCGGGAAAAAGGTCTGGAGGCTGGCACCCTGGGCCAGCGTAACCCCGCTCTGGACCATGGAGCATTGATTCCTCTTGTTTTTCTCCGCAAAGCGGGCGTGGATTGCCCCATCATACGGATGGGCCTTTCCGGCTTCTCTCCGCTGGAGCACTACCGACTGGGACAGTGCGTGGCCGAGGCGGCAGAGGCATTGGGCCGCCGGGCCGTGTTTGTGGCCAGCGGCGATCTCTCTCATAAACTGAAAGCCGACGGCCCGTATGGATTTGCGCCGGAGGGACCGGTCTTTGATCAACGGGTGACAGAGACTATGGCATCGGGGGATTTTCTGCAATTCCTCACCATGGACGCAGATCTCTGCCAGCGGGCGGCTGAATGCGGCCTGCGTGCCTTCCAGATAATGTCTGGGGCCTTGGATGGGCTGGCGGTGGAACCCCGGCTTTTGAGCCATGAGGGTACTTTCGGGGTGGGATACGCGGTGGCGTTGTTTCCGGTCACCGGACGGGACGAGGGCCGTCGGTATGCTGCCGCATTCCAGCAGGTCAGGCAGGCCCAGCTGGAGGAGAGACGTGCTAAAGAGGACCCCTGGGTAAAGCTGGCCAGGTTGTCGCTGGAGACTTATGTGCGGACCGGAGATCCTCTGGGGCAGCTGCCTGCGGGATTGCCCCAGGAATTGACCAGTCAGGCGGCAGGAGCCTTTGTATCCCTCCATAAGGACGGACGGCTCCGTGGCTGCATCGGTACCATTGCGCCAACCCAGAGAAATGTGGCCTGGGAGATCATACAAAACGCCATTTCCGCCGGGATCCGAGATCCGCGGTTCCCGGCGGTGCGGGCCCGGGAGCTGGATGAGCTGGAGTACAGCGTGGATGTGTTGGGGGAGCCGGAAACTGTGGATTCCCCCGATCAGTTGGACCCCAGACAATACGGAGTCATTGTCAGCTGCGGGCAGCGGCGGGGACTGCTGCTGCCGGACCTGGAAGGTGTGGATACAGTGGCGCAGCAGCTGGATATTGCCCGGCAAAAGGGCGGGATCGGCGCGGAGGATCCGTATCAGATCCAGCGATTTCAGGTGGTGCGGCACCGATGAGCATCTCGTGTGAATTGTGTTTTCACCGCTGCCAATTAGCGGAGGGACAGACCGGGCTGTGCAGGGCCAGAGGCAACCGGGGCGGACGGATCGTCCCGCTCAACTATGGCAAACTGACCGCGCTGGCCCTGGACCCCATTGAGAAAAAGCCGCTGCGCCGGTTCCATCCAGGCAGTATGGTACTGTCGGTGGGCAGCTTTGGCTGTAATCTGAGCTGTTCCTTCTGTCAGAATATTGAGATCGCTGGAGCAGGGGAGACATTCCCAACCAGGGATTGCACACCGGAAGAACTGGTACGGGAGGCTGTACGTTTGGCCTGCCGGGGCAATATCGGTGTGGCCTATACTTATAATGAGCCGTTGGTTGGCTATGAGTATGTGCGGGACTGCGCCGCGCTGGTACACCAGGCCGGGATGCTCAACGTGCTGGTGACCAATGGTACCATTGCAGAGGACTGGTGGCTGAAGCTGCTGCCGCTGATCGACGCGGTAAACATTGATTTGAAGGGCTTTACCGAACGGTGGTACTGCGCCCTGGGAGGAGATCTGGAGAGCGTGAAACGTTCCATCTCCCTGGCTGCCGGCCGCTGCCATTTGGAGGTCACCACGCTGATTGTGCCTGGGGAAAATGATACCGAGGAGGAGATCCGGGCCCTGTCCCGATGGCTCTCCTCGGTCGATTCCCACATTCCCCTGCACATCTCCCGCTTTTTCCCCCGCCATCGTATGGCGGACCGTCCACCTACGCCGGTGGAGACGGTTTACCGCCTGGCGGATGTGGCACGGGAAGAACTGCACGATGTTTATACAGGTAACTGCTGAAAATCATCAAACAGGAGGTATCTTTTATGCGTAAGAATTTTGGAGCAAAACCCTGGACCTACCCCCAGCCGGTCTTTATCCTGGCCACTTATGGCGAAGATGGCACGGCGGATGCTATGAATGCGGCCTGGGGCGGCATCAGCGAGGAGAAGGAATTGTCCATGTGTATCAGTGCCGGTCATAAGACCACCGCCAATATTCTGGCCCGGAAGGCTTTTACGGTAAGCATGGCCACGGCAGAGCAGATGGTGGCCTGCGACTATGTGGGCATTGAGTCGGGCAATAACGTGGCCAATAAGCTGGAAAAGGCGGGCTGGCATACCAGCAAAGCAGAATTTGTGGATGCGCCCCTCATTGATGAGCTGCCTATGGCTGTGGAGTGCCGCCTGGTCAGCTATGATCCGGAGAGCTGCCGTCTGGTAGGCGAGATCGTGAATGTCAGTGCTGATGAGTCGGTTTTGGGAGAGGACGGAAAGATCGATCCGGACAAGCTGCAGCCCATTATCTTTGACCCCATCCACAATACCTACCGCAAGCTGGGTGAGAAGGTGGGCAACGCCTTCCGGGACGGGGCGCAGCTGAAGTAATCGAAGGAGAATGATTGGCGCAACAGACCTGCAGTATCCTTGAATTTACAAACAAAGAAAGAACCAAGCAACAAAATGGACGCCCGGCATCAGCCGGGCGTCCAAGTTATTTGCTTACGTTTTGAGAAGAGGACAGGTGATTCTGCAGTTGCTCCAGGAACAGTTCTGCCGCCTTGGAAAATGTCTGGGATTTTTTCCAGACCAGGTGCATCCCCAGCTCCAGCTTTGGCTTCAGGAGCCGGAAGCACAGGTTGCTGCCAGTGGTGTTTACCAGTTTGTCCAGGGTAAAGGCGTATCCCAGCCCCTCGTCCACCATTAACGAGGCGTTGTAGATCAGATTATAGGTGGCCACGGTGTAGAGCTCCGAGGGTTCTTTTTTGAGCCAGCGGTACAGGCCGCTTTTATTATCCACCTGCCGGGAGAGGATCAGAGGCTTGTCCCACAGATCATGGGGAGAAACGGTGTCCTGCCGGGCAAGAGGACTGTCTCGCCGCATCAGTACCCCCCAGGTGTCCTTCATAGGCAGCTCCATATAGTGGTATCTTGTTTTGTCCATGTCCCCAAGAAGGACGCCAAAATCCAACAACCCCTTGTCCAGCCGCTCGCATACGTCCACAGCGTCGCCGCTGACGATGTGGAAATGGATACCCGGGTAGCGCTCCCGCAGCTGTTTGGCAGCCCCAACGATTTGGCGCACGCCGTCTGTCTCACCGGTGCCGATATAGATATCCCCGTTGACGGTGTTGCCGGACTGCATAACCTCTTTCTCCGTCCGGTCCACCAACTCCAGAATCTCCTCCGCCCGTTTCCGCAGCAGCATACCGTCCTCGGTCAGCGTGATCTTCCGGTTGCCCCGGACCATCAGCTGCTTACCCAGCTCTTCCTCCAGCTCCTTGAGCTGCCTGGAGAGGGTGGGCTGTGTCAGGTGAAGGGATTGTGCCGCCGCTGAGATATTTTGCTCCCGTGCCACGGCCAGAAAATATTGAAGCACTCTCAACTCCATAGCGCTCACCTCTGTATAGATAATAGCATGACTTAACTATAGGTTTCAAGCATAGTAAGATATTCTATATAGGTATTTGTTATCTGAAAGCGCCGGTGATACAATGAAACCAAATACCTGAAGAATTGGGAGCGTAACATGGAGCTAGAAGAATTTTTGAATGAACTGAACAGCGGTAACGTGGTGCAGGGCGGAAGCGAGGTTCACCAATTCATGCACGGTGTTAGCCAGGAGACCTTGCGGATCACCGCGGAGATCAACGGGAGCTATCATGAACCGGCGCAGCTGCGGGCCCTGTTTTCTCAGCTGATCGGCAAGCCGGTGGATGAGAGCTTCGGGCTTTTCCCGCCTTTTTACACGGACTGTGGAAAAAACATCCATATTGGAAAGAATGTGTTTATCAACGCGGGGTGCAAATTTCAGGATCAGGGCGGCATTTTTATCGAGGATGGTGCCCTCATCGGTCATAATGTGGTGCTGGCGACCCTTAACCACGTTGCCTCGCCAAAAGACCGAGGCAGCATGATCCCCGCACCGATCCGAGTCGGGAAGAATGTGTGGATCGGCGCCAATGCTACCATTCTGCCTGGTGTGACCATCGGGGACGGCGCCATTGTGGCCGCCGGCGCGGTGGTGCACAGAGATGTGCCGGAGAATACCGTGGTAGGCGGCGTACCTGCAAAAGTCATACGGACCATCGGCGAGGAGGACGAAGCATGAGCAAGAAAATTTTGGTGATTTCTACCAGCCTGCGTCACAACAGCAATTCTGATCTGCTGGCCCGGCAGTTTGTCCAGGGTGCCCAGGAGGCCGGCCATCAGGTGGAGCTGCTCTCCCTACAGGGGAAGGAATTGCACTTTTGCAGGGGCTGTCTGGCCTGTCTGAAGCAGTCCCGGTGTGTGATTCAGGACGACGCCAACGCGATTGTGGAAAAGATGGCGGCAGCGGATGTGATTTGCTTTGCCACCCCGGTGTACTATTACGAGATGTCCGGCCAGATGAAAACCCTGCTGGACCGGGCCAATTCTCTGTACGCCGCCGACTACGCTTTCCGGGATATCTACTTACTCACCGCCTCCGCTGAGGAGGAGGACAGCGCCTCTGACGGCCCTGTCAACGGCCTGAATGGCTGGATCGCCTGTTTTGAAAAGGCTCGGCTGGCCGGTGTGGTACGGGGCGGCGGCGTCAATGACCCGGGCGATATGGCCCGTCTGACCGAAAAGCTGGCCGAGGCCTATAAGATGGGTAAGGGCGTATGAGAACCGCGGCAAAGTGGCTGTGTATGCTCCTTGCCCTATTGGGACTGTCGGCCTGCGGCGGCAGCGTTCCAGAAGAGACACAATCTGCGGAGACGGCATCCGGTCAGGAGGAAACGGCATTGAAGATCACAGTAGGCGATGAGGAACTGCTGGCTACCTTGGAGGACAACAGCTCGGCCCGTGAATTCAAGGAGCTGCTGGCACAGGGGCCGGTGACCATCGAGATGGAGGATTACGGTGGCTTTGAAAAAGTGGGCCCGCTGGGTACCACGCTGACCCGGAATGACCAGCAGATCACCACGGAGCCGGGGGATGTGATCCTCTATCAGGGCAATCAGATTACGATTTACTACGGTACGAATACCTGGAACTTCACCCGGCTTGCAAAGATCGATGATCCCACCGATTTGCAGGCGAAGCTGGGAGAGGGAAGGGTTCAGGTTACATTTTCTCTTGAGTAGGAGGTATTTGTTATGGCAGTGAAGCAGACGGCGGGCAGAGATGCGCTGGGTGAGTTTGCTCCGAAATTTGCGGAGTTGAATGACGACGTATTGTTTGGCCAGGTGTGGAACCGGGAGGATAAACTCTCCCTGCGGGATCGTTCTCTGGTCACGGTTGTGGCTCTGATGGCTCAGGGGCTGGTGGACAGCTCCTTCCAGTATCACCTGAGCACTGCCAAGCAAAACGGTATTACCCGCCAGGAGATTGCGGAGATTTTGACTCATGCTGCCTTTTACGCAGGTTGGCCCAAGGCCTGGGCGGCCTTCCGTATGGCCAAGGAAGTGTGGGCCGAGGATGCCGGCGATGATGGTAAGGCCATGCACCAGAAAGAAATGGTGTTTCCCATCGGGGCGCCCAACGACGGGTTCTCTCAGTACTTCGTGGGCCAGAGTTACCTGCAGCCCCTCTCTGTCAGCCAGGTGGGGGTATATAACGTGACCTTCGAGCCAGGCTGCCGGAACAACTGGCACGTCCATCACGCTGACAAGGGCGGCGGGCAGATTTTGATCTGTGTGGCCGGCCGGGGCTGGTATCAGGAGTGGGGGAAGGAGGCCAGGGCGCTGCATCCCGGCGATGTGGTCAACATTCCCACTGGCGTCAAGCACTGGCATGGCGCCGCATCGGACAGCTGGTTCTCCCATCTTGCCCTGGAGGTGCCCGGTGAGAACTGCTCCAATGAATGGCTGGAAGCAGTCTCCGAAACAGAGTATAGCAAACTGGGCTGATTTTATCGTACAAAAAGGCTCCCGCCAACGGCGGGAGCCTTTTTGTGTAGAAGGGTTTACAAACTTATGTATACTGCTTGGAACTATCTTGGGCGGGAAAAAAGGAAAATAGCAAATATTATAAAATTTCTGTTCAAAACTTGTCGAACAGCTGGATTTCTGTTATGCTATTATCAATCGCATTATCCAAAACAGAACAGAGTCCTACGCAGAAAGGAAAGTCCATGGTAAGAAGAAAAGCAGCATCCAGACTGCTGGCAGGCACACTGCTGGCAGCCATGATCCCTCTGCCTTTTGGCGGAACGGTCCAGGCCGCGGAGAGCGGCGGGTCCTTTGCCGACGTAGTCCCCGGCGTATGGTACGCCGGAGCGGTATCCTATGTGTATGACAATGGGCTGATGAGCGGCATCTCCAGCAGTATGTTTGCGCCGGAATTGTCCATGAGCCGGGCCATGCTGGCCACTGTACTTTACCGGATGGCGGGCAGTCCGGCGGTGAGCGGCAGGGACAACTTTACCGATACAGAAAACGATGCCTGGTACTCCGAAGCGGTGCTGTGGGCCCAACAGAACGGCTATGTGACCGGGTACAGCAGCCAGACCTTTGGTACCAACGATCCTGTGACCCGGGAACAGGTGGCCACCATTTTGTGGCGCTATGCAGGCAGCCCGGACGCCAGCGCCGGTACACCCTATGCCGATGGGGACGAGATCTCGTCCTGGGCGGTTCCCGCAGTGGACTGGGCCCAGGCGGAGCAGGTGATCAGCGGTAAGCCGGGAAATTGCTTTGATCCCTCCGGCCAGGCAACCCGGGCGGAGACAGCGGTTATTCTGACCCGCTACGACCAGAACAGCCAGCCGGAACCGGAGCCCACGCCTACCCCGACTCCAACTCCAACGCCTACTCCAACGCCTACTCCCACGCCAACACTTACACCGGAACCCACCCCCAGCGAAAGCCCGGATCCGGAACCTACTCCCAGTGAAACACCGGAGCCCACGCCTACGCCTACTCCAATGCCCATCCCATCCAACCCCTATGACAGCGAGGCGTTTTATGTCAATGAGGACGGCTTCCTCAGCTACAATGGAGATGCGGAGAGCCATGTGGGCATCGATGTCTCCTCCCACCAGGGCAAGATCGACTGGGACCTGGTGGCGGAATCCGGAGTGGAATTTGCCATCATTCGGGTAGGTTATCGAGGGTATACCGTGGGTAAGATCGTTCAGGACCCCTATTTTACGTATAACATAGAAAACGCCACCCGAGCGGGTATCGATGTGGGGGTTTACTTCTTCTCCCAGGCGGTCAACGAGGAAGAAGCTATGGAGGAGGCCTATCAGACCCTGGAGTGGATCGAGGGATATGATGTGACCTATCCGGTGGTATTTGACTGGGAGTATGTCAGCGACAGCAGCAGCCGTACATACAACATGACCTACCAGGAGATCATTGACTGTACCAAGGCATTTAACCAGGTGATCCAGGATGAGGGATATCAGCCCATGGCCTACAGCAATCCCAATCTGGTAAACAAGGGGTTTGACCTCTCTCAGCTGCAGGACTATCCTTTCTGGCTGGCTCACTATACCACCGGGTGGAAGCCCACCACATTCCCGTATTACTATGATATGTGGCAGTATTCCAGCAGCGGAACGGTAAGCGGGATCGAGGGTAAGGTGGATCTGAACATCTGCTTGGTGGATCTGAAGAAAAACAATCGAAAATAAGAAAAGATTGGGGGTGCGGCAATCCGCTGCACCCTCATCTTTTTTAGAATGATATTGACATATGCCGGAAATAAGCGTATGATGAAGCTATAATAATTGGCATATGCCGGGAAAAGGAGCGACGAACCATGAAGATCGCAGTTGCCAGCGTGGGAACAGAGGTAGAAGGCCACTTCGGCCATTGTGAACATTTCCGTATCTACACTGTGGAGGACGGCAAGATTCTGGGGGAGGAGCTGGTACCCAATCCGGAGCACAAGCCCGGATTCCTGCCCAATTTCCTGGGGGATATGGGGGTTGAGGTAGTCATTGCCGGAGGCATGGGTGCCCACGCCGTGTCTCTGTTCCAGCAGCGGAACATCAAGACCATGATGGGGGTTCAGGGGGACGCCCGCACCGCCGTGGAGCAGTACCTGAAAGGGGAGCTGAAGTCCACCGATGCCGTCTGCCACCACCATGATCACGAACACGAGCATCATCACGACCACAACTGCGGTGGTCATCATCACGACGCGTAAAAAATGGACAAAAGGGGTCCCGCCGGTTTACCGGCGGGACCCCTTTTGCGTTGTGAGATTACAGCCCGTCGTGGTTGACGGCCCGGTTGATGGCGGACAGGATGCCCTTCAGAGGAGCCAGGTTGATGTTGTGGCTCATGCCCACACCGAACCAGTCCCGGCCCTCCTCATCCTGGAGGTGGATGTAGGCCACAGCCTGGGAGTCGGAGCCCTGCTTGATGGCGTGCTCCTTGTAGTCGATGAAGGTGAAGCGGTCCATCTTCTGACCGTGGATGGCGTTGAAGAAGGCGTCAATGGGGCCGTTGCCCGAGCCCTGAACCTGGAATACCGTGTCGGTGTGGCGAAGGGTACCGGCAAAGGTGACGTGGGAGTGGCCCTCCTCATCGGTAAACTCAGCAAAGGAGTGGCGCACCATCTCGTAGGGCTTGACGGCGTCGATGTAGTGGGTCTTGAACAGGTCGTAAATGGCCTCCGGTTTGAGCTCCTTGCCCACCCGGTCGGTCTCCACCTGAACGATGTGGCCGAACTCGGGGTGCATGGCCTTGGGCAGATCGAAACCGAAGGAGTGCTGCATGACGAAGGCGGAGCCGCCCTTGCCCGACTGAGAGTTGATGCGGATGATGGGCTCATACTGCCGTCCCACATCGGCGGGGTCGATGGGCAGATAGGGCACCTCCCAGTACTCGGTGCCGCTCTCCTCCATGTAGCGGGTGCCCTTGTTGATGGCGTCCTGGTGGGAGCCGGAGAAGGCGGTGAACACCAGCTCACCCACATAGGGCTGCCGCTCGCCGATCTTCATCTTGGTGACCTTCTCGTACACGTCACGGATCTTATTGATGTTGGAGAAGTCCAGCTTGGGGTCCACGCCCTGAGTGTACAGGTTGAGAGCCAGGGTGACCATATCCACGTTGCCGGTGCGCTCACCGTTGCCGAAGAGGGTGGCCTCCACACGCTCGGCGCCTGCCAGCAGGCCCATCTCGGCGGTGGCTACGCCCTCGCCGCGGTCGTTGTGGGGATGGAGGGAGATGATGGCGCATTCCCGGCTGGGCAGCTTGTCGATGAAGTACTCAATCTCATCGGCAAAGTAGTTGGGCATACAGTTTTCCACCGTAGTGGGCAGGTTGAGGATGATCTTATGGTCGGGGGTGGCCCCGATGGCCTCGATGACCGCCTGGCAGATCTCCACGGCGGCGTCCATCTCGGTGCCCATGAAGGACTCGGGGGAATACTCGTACCGGAGATCCATACCGGCGTCGATGGCGGGCCGGCTCAGCTCCCGGATGAGCTGGGCGGCGTCCACGGCGATCTTGGTGACGCCGGCCACGTCGGTGTGGAACACCACCTTCCGCTGGAGGGTGGAGGTGGAGTTATAGAAATGGAAGATAATGTGCTTGGCTCCGTCTATGGCCTCAAAGGTCTTGCGGATCAGATGCTCTCTGGCCTGGACCAGCACCTGGATGGTCACGTCGTCGGGGATGTGGCCGCCCTCAATGAGGGTGCGGATGAACTCATACTCGGTCTCGGAGGCGGAGGGGAAGCCTACCTCAATCTCTTTTACGCCGATGTCCACCAGCGTGTGGAACAGCTCCAGCTTTTCCTCCACGTTCATGGGATCAATGAGGGCCTGGTTGCCGTCCCGCAGGTCTACGGAGCACCAGACGGGGGGCGCTTTCAGCTCCTTGTCGGGCCAGGCGCGCTTTTCCATTTTCAGCGGGACGAAGGGAATGTACTTTTCCTGTGCGGGTTTCATAATAGCAGTTCCTCCTTGGGCCAGGGAATAAGAAAAACCCCTGACCAGATTATGGTCAGGGGCGTAAGATACGCGGTACCACCCTGCTTCCGCCCGCCGTCACCGGCGGACGCTCATGGCCTCCAACAAGGCCCCGGCCGATAACGTGGCCGTGACGGCCTGCCCTACAACAGCAGCTTCAGGCAGGCGGCTCCGGGATCAGTATCCGCACGCTTTCCTCCGCCGGTTCGCACCAACCACCGGTTCTCTGAGAAGGACGGGACGTGCCTTCTTCCCATCATTGCCTCTTCTGGGATTTGATTGTTACCCATTCTAGCCGAACCGCCCGGTTTTGTCAAGAGGCAGTTTCCGACCAGGAGAGCACATGGGAGGGGGAGTTGTTGGTATAGACACCATAAAGTTTATACACATCTGCGGGCAGACTGAACTGATAGGTCCCCAGATAGGCCAGCCCGTCCCGATCGTATACAGACAGAAAGAACGAGGTGTTCTTTTCGTCCCCTGCGTAATAGGAGTCGGCAAAGATCAGCCGGTGGCTGTCATGGTCATAGAGGGAGGAGGTGGTGCTGTACCGGGCATACCCGGTCAGCTCATCGGCTGACGGATAGTAGGTGGGGGTGTATTGGTTATGGAGGTCCCCGGTCAGATCCACCTTCCAGCCCCCCTGGCCGTCGGGAACCAGTACCGCGAAGGGGCCTTTGCCGGTGAAAACCACCAGATAGTCTCCATGCCATAGGGTACTGAGGATCTCCTGATCCTCTGTCCAGGGGAAGAGAGGCAGATGGACCACCACCTGGCCGTTTTTGGGGTCCAGCTGGGTGAAAAACAGCGTGTTCTCTTCCAAAGTCAGCAGGTAGAGGCAGTCGTCTCCCTCCGGGCCGCCAAAGAGACGGACCACCTGCCCGCCATCGGGTATGGAGTAGAGGGTAGAGATGGCGGCGGATTCTCCGCTGGTGCCGGTGAGGGCGTATATCCCCCAGCCGCCGGGAATATGACTGGTGTCCAGCAGGTCGACCTGGTCACCTCCGGGAATGAGAGCGAAATAGGTAATATAGTCCCGCATCACAGTCTGGGTAGATAGACTCAAGTCATATTCCAGGTCAAAATCATAACCACAGAGCTGGCCGCTCTTCTCATCGGTCTCCAGAGAGATGATGGCATATGTGCTCTTGGACAGAGGAAAGAAAAAGTAGTCTTCCACCAACTGGATCAGCTGCTTGGATGTCAGCGGGTCGTGTATAAATTGGGTGAAAGAGCCGGAAACCTCCAGGGGATAGTGATCGGTATAGTCGGACAGGTCCACCCGCTGTTGCGAAACGGCGACGTTGGGCCGGTTACTCTGGATCTGCTTTAAAAGAGCGAGCAGAGAAGGGGAGAGCTGCTTCTCTATAGAGGAATGACTGCTTATGCTATGTCTGGAGAGCTCGATATGAAAATAGGTTCCCCAAGAAAAGTTATCCTCTGCAAAGTGGGCGGCCTGGGAAAAAGCGCAGCTGGTCTCACCCTGCTCCGGGCTGTCCGCCGGAAAGGACTGGCGCCAGAAGAGGTGATTTTGATACTCAGTGTAGCTGGTGACCTGGACGTCGGCGACAGCTGCCGGGTCCCCTGCCAGGGTGGTGGAGGAGACGGTTACGTCGGTACCCTGTTGCTGCAGCTGAGCATTGGTCCAGCCCAGCAGTCCGCCGAAGGCGACCACCAGAGCCAGAAGCAGAGCCAGAGCGCTTTTCATCCCTCTCCCTCCTCCTTGCCGGTGAGCTGGTCCAGGGCCTGACTGACCCGGTCGGCCCTGTAGCGGTAGGTCTCTTTCACATAGTCCATGAGGCTCTTGCCCTGTTCCTCCAGATCCAGGGTGGAGGCGTCTCCCACCAGCTTGCCTTTTTGCAGCAGCACGGCCCGGCTGATGAAGTGCTGTACCTCCTCCAGCAGGTGGGTGGACAGCAGGATGGTCTCGTTGGGTTCCAGAATACCCAGCAGCACCTTGTAGAAGTCCTCCCGGTTGAAGATGTCGTTGCCGGCGAAGGGCTCATCCATCAGGATGTAGTCGGCGCCCTGACACAGGGCCAGGATCACCTCGAACTGGTTCTTCTGGCCGGTGGAAAACCGGCGGATGGCCTTGTGGGCAGGCAGCTCGAAGAAGTCCAGCAGAGCGTGGAAGCGTTTTTGACGGAAGGTGGGGAACTGGCTGCTGAGAAAAATTCTGTGCTCCTCTGCGGTCAGGTTGGGGAAGAAGGAGTGCTCGCAGGTGGCGAAGGACAGGCGGGCGATGTTGGCCCGGTTTACCGGAGCGCCGTCCAGGGTGATTTGGCCCTGATAGGACAGCAGACCCAGGATACACTTGAGCAGCGTGGTTTTGCCGGCGCCGTTCTCTCCAAACAGTCCTACGATTTCCCCAGGGCCTATGGTGAGGGACAGATCATCCACCGCTATGGTGGAGCCGAAGTATTTTTTACGAACCTGATGCAGTTCAAGCATAGCAGCCTCCAATCCAGTAGAAGGGGAAGGAACCCCAACAGTTGGGGGGGAAGTGACCGTCCGGTGTCCCGTAGTGGTAGGTGAGGGCGCACAGCAGAAGCAGCAGGCCCCACAGCAGCGCGCAGGCGGCCAGGCCTACCAGAGGGATAAAGACCACCCGCCGCCACAGCTCCCAGCGGTTGGGGAGCAGCTTCATGCGGTAGATGCTGCGGCTGCCCAGCTTATGCCAGGCATAATGAAGAAAGAGGGAGACGATGAGGCAGAGGGCCACCAGAATCAGCCCCAGAGATATCCCGCCCAGCAGGCGGGAGAATGGGGCAATGACCGAACCCTCAATGAGTTTTGGGACCCACTTGCCATCGATCTTGACTGACGTATAGAGCTCCTCTTTGGCGGAAAAGAAGGAGGCGAGAAACTGGAAATAACCGATGGCAAAGGCAGCCCCCAGCCCGCCCAATGTAATTTGGAGGGCCTGCCTGCCGGGAAAACCCAGAGGATAGACGCGTTCAGGTGTCCACATAGCGAGCCCTCCCTATCAGATTGTAGGTGACGATGATCAGAGCTGTCACAAAGACGGCCAGCTGGAAGAGCGCCACCATGATATTATCTGGCACCTTAGCGTACACATTGGGCAGACTGGCAACAAAATCGCTGCCCGGTCCCGGTAAACCAAAGGCGCCGATGTCGGCAGGGAAGCTGAGACCGGCAAAAGCGGCCAGGGGCACGACGGTAAAGGGTTTATCGCCCCGCCGCCAGTGGTAGGAGCAGGTGGCTGCCGCCATGGCCAGGGCCGCCAGCATCACCACATTGCGGATGTAGATGGGCCAGTCCAGGCCGGGCAGAATTCCGTGAAACCATCCGCTGTAATAAAACACCAGCATGGGAAAGGCGTCGTCTGAGAGGGCGCAGAAGCGCAGGGCAATATACCATGCCGCTGCGATCTGCCCGCCCCAGTAGATCAGCAGGCAGAGGAAGTGGTGAAGGGCGAATATCAGGGTGGCCTTCTCCTCTCCACAGGGCAGGCGGCGGAGGGTATAGCCCAGCTTGCTGCCGCCCCGCTCCATGCCGAAGGAGGCCAGCGACAGACAGATCAGCACCAGACCTACGGTAAACAGCAGATGGAACAGGGAATTCTGCATAAAACCATATAGACTCATTTTGTTCAGCATGGAAATGGCCAGTGCCACCTGGGCGGCACTGGTGCCGGCGGTGATCAGGACTACCTGCCACAGCCGGGAGCGGGCGGCTACCATCATCAGGCTCACATATTGTCTCATGCTTCCTCCTCCTTTCGGTCCCACAGCCGGTCGATCAGCTCCAGAGCGGCCTCTTTCTCCAGCCCGGACTGCCGCAGGGAGCGGACAAAACCGGCGATCTCCTGCTCCAGCAGCCGGGTGCGAAGGGCCGCTGCCTGCTCCGGCGGGGCGCACACCTCGCTTTTGGCCCCCGAGCGGGAGGTGATGAGCCCCTCCTCCTCCAACAGGCGGTAGGCCTTCTGCACTGTGTTGGGGTTGACACCCAGCTGGGCCGACAGCACCCGGCGGGAGGGCAGTTCCTCGCCGTCGGCAATGGTGCCAGCCGCCACGCCCCGCTCCACATAGCGCACGATCTGCAGATAGATGGGCAGACCGTCCGCCGGGACGAAGCCGCCAAAGTCACACATGGCCATACCACCTCCTAACTGTATTACTGAACTAGTACACTTTCTAACTGTATTATATGAGTAATACGGTTGCCTGTCAAGTACCATGAGGCCTTTTCTTTTTCAGCCATTTCCGCTATACTATACGGGATATCGACAAAGCGAGGGAACAATATGCTGTTATCGGCGGAACAATTGACCAAGACCTACGGGACCCGCATCCTGCTGGACTCTGTCTCGTTTTATGTGGGGCCGGGGGATAAGGTGGGTATCATCGGCGTCAACGGCTGCGGAAAATCCACCCTGCTGCGGCTGCTGGCCGGGGCGGAGGAGCCGGACGGAGGTACCGTTCGTCCCGACCCCAATGTGCGCCTGGCCTACCTGCCTCAGAACCCGGTATTTCCCGGGGAACATACCGTGCTGGAGCAGGTGCTGCTGGGGCTGGACGGGGACGATCGCACCCTGGCGGAATATGAGGCCAAGACCATTCTGAATCAGCTGGGGGTGCCCCGGTTTGACCAGAAGGTAGGGGAGCTGTCCGGCGGTGAGCGCCGCCGTGTGGCCTTGGCGGCGGTGCTGGCCCGGCCATGTGACGTGCTGTTGCTGGACGAACCCACCAACCATCTGGACGACCGGATGGTGGGCTGGTTAGAGGACTATTTGAGAGGCTGGAAGGGTGCTCTGGTGATGGTCACCCACGACCGGTATTTTCTGGAGCGTATCGTCACGAAAATGGTGGAGGTGGAGGACGGCAAGCTCTACACCTATGAGGGTAACTATGACAAATATCTGGAGCGGAAGGCGGCCCGGCTGGAACGTGAAAAGGCCAGCGAGCGCAAGCGTCAGGCCATCCTTCGACGGGAGTACCAGTGGGTGATGCAGGGCCCCACTGCCCGGGGTACCAAGAGCCGGGAGCGGCTTGAGCGGTACGAGGCCCTGAAGGCCCAGACCGGCCCCACGGAAAAAAGTACCTTGGAACTGTCCGCCCGTGCCAGCCGTCTAGGGAAAAAGACGGTGGAGCTTGCGGGGGTCACCAAGGCCTTTGGGGACCGGACCGTGGTCCGGGACTTTGACTGTATGCTGCTGCGGGACGACCGTATCGGCATCGTGGGCTCCAACGGCAGCGGAAAATCCACCCTGCTCAACCTGATGGCGGGGGCCCTGGCCCCCGATTCTGGTACCGTGGAGGTGGGCGAGACGGTCCGCTTCGGCTACTTCCGCCAGGAAGTGCCCGACATGGACGGGGATATCCGGGTCATCGACTATGTGAAGGAGATCGGCAATAACATTGAGACGGCAGAGGGAATGCTCACCGCCTCTCAGCTGCTGGAGCAGTTCCTTTTCCCGGTGGAGGTTCAGTGGTCTCCCATCTGCAAGCTGTCCGGCGGGGAGAAACGGCGGCTCTATCTGCTCTCGGTGCTGGCCGCCGCTCCCAATGTGCTGCTGCTGGATGAGCCCACCAACGACCTGGATATTCAGACCCTGTCCATTCTGGAGGACTATCTGGACACCTTCCCCGGAGCGGTGATTGCCGTATCCCACGACCGCTATTTCCTGGACCGGGTGGTGCGGCGGGTGTTTGCCGTAGAGGGGGATGGCTCTGTGCGGGCCTATCCAGGCGGATATACCGAGTATCTGGACGCTAAGCGGGCAGAGGAGAAGGCCAAAGCCCCCAAAATCTCCACCTCTGACAAGGGGAAAGAGCGCCCCGCCGCCCCCAAGAAGCTGAAATTCAGCTACAAGGAGCAGCGGGAGTTTGAGACCATCGACGACGACATCGCCGCTCTGGAGGAGCAGATTGCCCAGGTCCAGGCGGAGCAGGCTGCCAAGGCCACCGACTATGTGGCTCTCCAGGAGCTCCAGGAGAAGCAGAGCCAGTTGGAAGCCGCCCTGGAGGAGAAGATGGAGCGCTGGGTCTATCTCAATGACTTGGCGGAGCGGATTGCCGCCCAGGAGAAGTAGCCCGCCGTCCTCAGAACCAAAGCAAGGAGAATCCCATGACAAGAGTATGGAAATTTGTGGTGGCCATTGTGCTGGTGTGTGCCCTGGCATTGGCAGGCATGGCCATCCGTACCCAGACCAGCGCCGGGAAGAATGAAGTGAAGAATCCCGACCAATTCCGGGCGGTGTGGGTGAGCACGGTGTACCGGCTGGACTATCCCAGCAAGGCCACCACCGACCCGGCGGTGCTGAAGGCGGACGCGGACAAGATCTTGCAGACCTGCGCCGATATGGGCATGACCGCCGTGATCTTACAGGTGCGGCCCTCCGCCGACGCCCTCTATCCCTCCAGTTACTATCCCTGGAGCGCCGATCTGACGGGCCGACAGGGTCAGGCCCCGGCAGATGGCTTTGATCCCCTGGCCTACTGGGTGGAGAAGGCCCATGAGATGGGGCTGGAGCTTCACGCCTGGATCAACCCCTTCCGGGTGACTAAGGGAGGCCAGTCCGAGTACGACAGCCTGACTGCCGACCATCCGGCCAAGGTCCACCCGGACTGGGTGGTGGAGTACGACGGCAAATACTATTTTGATCCCGGTCTGCCGGAGGTGCGGGAGTACATCATTCAGAGCGCCGAGGAGTTGGCCCGTAATTACGACATCGACGGCATCCACATGGACGACTACTTCTATCCCGGCGCAAACTTTGACGACGCCGACACCTATGCCCAGTACGGCAGCGGCTTCTCCGACATTGGGGATTGGCGTCGGGACAATGTGAACCAGCTGGTGAAGGAGATGGGGGAGCGGCTCCACGCCATTGATCCCGATTTGTCTTACGGCATCAGCCCCTCCGGCGTGTGGGCCGACAAGAGCAGCCAGTCCCAGGGCTCCAATACCACCGGCGGCTTTGAGAGCTACTATGCCTCCTACGCCGACAGCCGGAAGTGGGTGCAGGAGGAGTGGATTGACTACATCTGCCCCCAGGTCTACTGGTATATCGGTCATAAAAGTATGGACTATGAGACCATCGTCAAGTGGTGGGCATACACAGTAAGGGGTACAGATGTTTCCCTTTACATTGGTATGGCCGACTACCAGGCGGGCAACACTGATCCCAGCAGTCCCTGGTACGGTGTGGAGGCCATCCGGCAGCAGCTGGAGCTCAACGAGACCATTGCCCAGGTGGATGGTGAAGTTCACTTCCGATATCAGTTTTTGGCGCAGAATGGGGAATTGCAGAAGCTTTATAAGGAATTTTATGCGCCTCAGCTGGAAGCAGCTCTAAATACGGCGGACCATATGGCCTATGTACAGGGCAGCAATGGACAGTTCCACCCGGACAGCTCTCTGACCCGGGGAGAGGCGGTGACGATGCTGACCCGGCTGGCGGTGGATCGTAATGGGAAACCACTTTACAGTTATGAGGAGGGCACCGGCGGCTTTTCCGACGTGAGTCTGGGGGACTGGTACAGCTCCTATGTCCATTTTGCCCGGAAATACGGCATTGTCCAGGGCTATGAGGACGGAACCTTCCGCCCCACCCAACCAGTCCGCCGGGCGGAGCTGGTGAAGATGGTGTGCGGCTTCTTTACTGTCACTGGCGGCAGTCACGCCTTTCCCGACGTGCCCGCCAGCTATTGGGCAGCCCGGGAGATCGCCTTTGCCGCTGCCCAGGGGTGGATCTCCGGCGGTACCAATGGTACCTTCCAGCCGGGCCGCAATGTGACAAGAGCGGAGGCAGTAAAGATCCTCAACCGTGCCATGGACCGGCAGGCGGGTGAGCGGGACATAGCGGCCCCCTTCACCGATGTGCGTGTGGACCACTGGGCCTACCATGAGATTCTGGAGGCCTCTGTGACCCACGACTATGAAAAGCACAGCCAGGGGGAGACCTGGCTGTAAAACAGGAAAGGCTCCCGGCGCTGCCGGGAGCCTTTTTGGAAGTCAGAAGAAACTTTACAGTCTTTTACCAAAAGGTGATGGAAAGCGCGGGGCAGGCCAAGTACAATAGAGACACCGGATGTTTTCAGACAAGCCGGAACCGCCGGGGCAATCACCCGGACAGAGCAGAAAGGGGTTTCCGCTATGATTCCGTGTCAACAGACCTGTTCCAGTTACTGCGAAGGCTGTCACAAAAGCTGTGCCCAGTGGGCGAATTTTCAACAGCAGAAGAGCCGGGAGCGCCAGGCAAAAAAGGACTATCTCAAGTATTATAACGAGCTGTGCGGTGCGGTGGCACGGCAATTCAAGGCTATTGGCGCGGTGTATATGGCCCGTTGAAGTACATATAGAGAAAAAGCAGCACGCCCCCCACATGGGAGGGCGTGCTGTTCTTTTTATTCCAATCCTACCAGGGCAGACTGGGCCAACAGGGCGGCGGCCAGAGGCAGGGCGTCGTCATCGGTGAGGAAGTGCTCGTTGTGCCAGCAGGGATTAAACTGGCCGGGGAAGCCGGAGCCCAGCCAATAGAAGAAGGCGGGCACATCCTGCCCAAAGACGGCGAAGTCCTCCGAACCCATATCGGGGGCAGGGGAGACCACATAAGCCTCATCCACCAGAGCCAGAGCCGCCTTTCGGGCCAGAGCGGTCATGGCGGGGGAGTTGACAGTGGCGGGGACGCCGGGGTGGAACTCCACCTCGGCGGTGCAGCCGTAGGCGGCCGATACCCCCAGAGTCAGCTCACGCAGCCGCTCCTCGGCATGGCGGTGGGCGGCGGTTCCGTGAGCCCGGATGCTTCCTGTCATGGTGAGTACGTCGGGGACGAAATTGTCCGGGGTACCGGCGTGAATGGACAGCACGGAGCACACCAGGCTTTCCAGGGGATCGGTGTTGCGGCTCACCACCGTTTGAAGGGCGTTGACCACCGCCGCACCGGCTACGATCACGTCGGTACATTTGTGGGGGGAGCCGCCGTGGCCGGAGATACCATGGAGGGTGATAACAAAGTGGCTCTTGCCCGACATCACCGGCCCTTCCATCACAGCGATCTGTCCGGCGGGCAGCTCAGGCCGGTTGTGCAGGCCGAAGAGACAGTCAGGCTTGGCGGGCAGCTTGTCCCACAGCCCGTGGTCGATCATGGCCTGGGCCCCCTGGGTGACCTCCTCGGCGGGCTGGAAGAGAAAGACCACGTTGCCCGCCAGCTGATCCCGGCGCTGGGCCAGCAGGCAGGCTGTGCCATACAGCCCCACGGTGTGGAAATCGTGGCCGCAGCCGTGCATCAGTCCGTCACACTGGGACATGGCCCCGTCGTGGGCGGCTTCTTGCTGGGCGATAGCATCAATGTCGGCCCGGAGGGCCACAGTCTTACCGGGGTGGGCTCCCCGCAGCAGGGCTACCACGCCGGTGTCCATGCCCAGGTCGATGAGTTCCAGCCCTAAGGCGGTCAGTTTTTCTTTTAAAATTCCAGTGGTGCGCACCTCCTGAAAGCTCAGTTCGGGGTGGCGGTGGAGGTCGTCCTTCATGGCCCGCAGCTGAGGCTCCATGGCCTTGGCCTGCTCCAACAGTGTCAAAGAAATCATTTCCTTTCCGTTGCCTGTACTTTAAAACGGTAGTATAATTAACTATTATGCATCCGTCGTATCCAAACGGCGGAGCCGGGGTTCCCTATAGGTATACCCCAAATTCATCCAAATTGCAAGAGAAGAGGTGACCGGCCACGCAAGCCCGGACCCAGAATGATTTTTCCAAGGGCAGTATGGCCCGCAATATCGTCTATATGGCGGTGCCCATGACGGTGGCTCAGCTCATTAATATCCTGTACAACGTGGTGGACCGGATGTACCTGGGCCGTCTGCCGGGGCACCTGGCCCTGACGGGACTGGGGCTGTGTCTGCCCATCATCTCCATCTTGATGGGTTTTGCCAACTTGTGCGGCATGGGTGGCTCCCCGCTGTGTTCCATCTGCCGGGGCAGAGGAGAGAATGAGGAAGCGGAGCAGATTATGGGCAATTCCTTCTCTCTGCTGTTGCTGTTTGGCACGGCTCTCACGGTTTTGTGTCTCATCTTCCGCCGGCCCATTCTCTATTTGTTCGGGGCCAGCGATGTCACCTTCCCCTATGCCAACGACTACCTGACCATTTACATTCTGGGTACCCTCTTCGTTATGATCAGCCTGGGTATGAACCCCTTTATCAACGCCCAGGGCTTCAGCCGTATGGGTATGATTACAGTGGCGGTGGGTGCGGTGGTCAACATCGTATTGGACCCTATCTTCATTTTCCTGCTGGACATGGGGGTAAAGGGGCAGCTCTGGCCACGGTGATCTCCCAGGCCTGCTCGGCGCTGTGGGTGCTGAAATTTCTCACCGGGAAAAAGGCTATCCTCAAGCTGCGGCTGTCCGCCCTCCGACTCAAAGCGGAGCGGGTCAGACGTATTTTAAGCCTGGGTACCTCCGGGTTTGTCATGTCCATGACCAACAGTCTGGCCCAGGTGTTGTGCAACGCCAGCCTGGAGGCCTACAGCGGCGATCTGTATGTAGGCGTCATGACGGTGATCAACTCCATTCGGGAGATCATTACCATGCCGGTCCAGGGCATTACCAACGGCTGCCAGCCGGTGCTGGGCTACAATTATGGGGCAGGCCAGTATCAACGGGTACGCCAGGGTATCCGTTTTACCACGGTGTTGACGGTAGTATATTCAGTGGCGGTCTGGGCGGTGGTGATGCTGCTGCCCGAGCCCCTGATCCGCATTTTCAACAACGAGGCGGATCTCATTGCCGCCGGTATCCCCGCCTTCCGCATCTATTTTGCCACCTTCTTCTTCATGTCCTTTCAGTTCATCGGACAGTCGGTCTTTGTGGGGCTGGGCCGGTCCAAAAACGCCATCTTCTTTTCCCTGCTCCGCAAGGCATTCATTGTGGCTCCTCTGACCCTGATCCTGCCGGCGGTGGGCTTCGGGGCGGACGGCGTATTTCTGGCCGAGCCGATTTCCAATGTGCTGGGGGGCTTGGCCTGCATCCTCACCATGTATTTCACGGTCTACCGGCGGCTGGACCGGGCATGAATTTTGGGGCGTCTGGATGACGCCCCAAAATTTTTTTATTCTCTGTGAGATTTTTTGCCCCTCCGGGGGGTATTCCTGATGAAAGGCCTTTCAAACCAACCCACAGAAAGGGAGTAGTCATGACCGACGAGACATTTGAACAGGCGGCCCGGACCTATGGCGATATGCTCTACCGGGTGGCCTACCACGCCCTGCGGAGCCGGGCGGACGCGGAGGACGTGGTGCAGACGGTGCTCCTCAAGCTCTACCAGCAGGACGGCTTTGAGAGCGAGGACCACCTGAAGCATTGGCTGCTACGGGTGGCGGTCAATGAGAGCCGGAAGGTGATGCGTTCCTTCTGGCGCCGCCGGGCGGTACCGCTGGAGGAGCGGGACGAGGCGCCCCTTCCGGCGGAGGACCGCCGGGAAGAGGTGTTTCAGGCGGTGATGGCGCTGGATGGAAAGTACCGCCTGACCATCTACCTCTACTACTACGAGGGCTGCTCCGTCAAGGAGACGGCGGCGGCCATGGGGGTCAATCCCTCCACCGTACAGACCTGGCTCCAGCGGGCCCGGGCCCGGCTGCGCCGGACGCTTTCCGAAGAAGAGGAGGGGAACGACGATGTTCGACCACAACGCATACCGTGAACGATGCTCGGAGCTTCACGTCTCCGAAGAAGCCCTACAGGAGGTCATTGAAATGGCAGAACAGAAACAGAAGAAGCCGGTCCGCCGCCCGCTGCGGGTGGGCCTGATCGCCGCCGTGGTAACGGTGGCTCTGATGGTGACCGTAAGCGCCGCCAACCCGGAGGCACTGGAGTGGCTCTCCGCCACCATCCGCTCGTCCGCCTCTATCGGAGATTACCGGGAAGAGATCGTGATGGATGACACCGGCGAGACCATCACCGCTTTGCGGCTGCCTGATACGGCGGTAGAGGAGAGAGACGGCCGCATCATCCTTACCGTGGACGGGGAGGAGACGGACATCACCGAGGCCATGGAGCGGGACGGCAGCTACCTCTGGACCCGGGAGGATGAGGGAGCCAAGGTTTCCGTCCAGGTGACCCTGGATGAGGACGGAAAGCCTGTGGCTGTCTCCCATGTGACACTGCCCGACGGTACCGGACAGGATGCCGACATGGCTATGGTCACAGAGATCAGCGGAGTGGAATAAGACGCAAAGGACCCGGACGGCAGCCGCCGCCCGGGTCCTGTTTTATTGTCCCGCCAGGAAGGAGCGTACCTCGTCCAGCCGGGCCATGCCCTCGTCGTAGCCGTCCTGCCATAGAGCCTGAATCTTGGCCACGTCCCGCTCAGTGCGGCTGAAACCCTGGGTATTGTGAGGAGCAAAGAGAAGCACCCGCCCCTCCTTTTCCAGCTGAAAGAGCTTCTCACGGGCGGCGTTGTAGGTGTCCGCCCGGCGGCGCATGGTGTCGCAGAAGTTGGGGTACTTCCGGTAAACCCGGTCAATGAGAGGCTGGAGCTTCTCCGGCTGCCGCCGGAAGTCCCGCTCCCGGGTGAGTACCACGATCAGCCGGTCGCAGCCCTTCTCAAAGGCTCGGTCAAAGGGAATGGCGTCCGCCGCGCCGCCGTCCATGAATGGTTTGCCGTCAATGTGGAAAATAGGGAAGAGGAAGGGCAGAGCACAAGTGGCCTGGAGGATGGTAAAGCTCTTGTCGTTGCCGTCCACCGGCAAATATTCTGCCTTGCCGGTGTCAAGGTTGGTGACCGCTGCTTCCACTTCGCCGGGGAATGCACGGTAGGTATCATAGTCAAAGGGGATTAGCTCGTTCGGAATGGTGTCATAGACGAACTTCAGACCGAAATATGCCTTGTTGTCCCGGCGGAGCAGGTTGCCCATGCTCATATACCGCTTATCATTGACGTAGTTTACCATAATATCAAGGTTGCGGCGGATCTGCCTGGACACATAACTGACACCATAAGCGATCCCGGCGGAAACGCCGATGACATAGTCCGTCATAATACCGCCGGTGAGCAGGGCGTCACACACACCGGAAGAAAAGATGGTACGAATGGCTCCACCCTCCAGTACGATCCCGGTCTTCATGGACAACACATCCTTTCTTACATGGACAGTACATTTTTGCGGCACCAGGCCCGGCTGCGCCACCGCAGCAGGAAGAGCACCGCCCGCAGGCACTCGTCGCAGGCCATGGCAATCCACAACCCCGCCAGCCCCAGGCCCAGGGGCACGGCCAGCAGGAAACCGCCTACTACAGCGGTAAGCCAGGCGCTGAAAATGCAGATGGTGATGGGGAAGCGAATATCTCCGCAGGCCTGAAGAGCCCGGCACATGACCATGTTCACCGCACGGCCCAGTTCCAGGGGGATCTCGATGATCATAATGATGCGGAAGAGTTCCAGCACTTGGGGATCCTTGGTAAACAGGCCCAGCAGGGGCTGACAGAACACCAGCAGTACCACCGCCATCAGACCGGAGATAGCCAGGGAGGCCAGCAAGGTGCGTTTTACCAGCCGCTCCACGTCGGGAACCCGGTCGGCACCCATCAGGTGGGCCACCATGACCTGGGCAGCCTGGGAGATGGCGGAGCCAAACATATAGGTGAGCATGGCGAACATATTGGCGTATACCCGGGTATTGATGACGAAGATGGCGAACAGGTTGCAGATGGACTGGATGGCCACCTGGGACAGATTATAGGAGATGGACTCTCCGCCGGCGGGGATGCCGATGCGCAGCAGACGGCGCAGCTGGTCGGTGGGGAAGGGGCGGAGCAGCTTGAGGGAGAGCACAGGGCCAAACTTCCGGCGGAACAGGAAAGCGATAAGGATGACGCCCACCACACGGGAGATATCGCTGGACAGAGCGGCGCCTGCCACGCCCAGGGCAGGCAGGCCGAAGGTACCACCGATGAGCACCGCGTTGCCGCCGATGTTGAGCAGATTCATGATCACAGCCACGATCATGCTCTCCTTCATCATCTGGTTGGAACGGAAAAAAGCGGTAAAGGTGAGATAGACCGCCTGGAACACCATGCCCCCGCCAATGATCCGCAGGTACAGGCAGCTGCGGTCCAGGATCTCCGCCGGCACCTTCATCAGCGTAAAGATGGGGCCGCACAGGGCGATGAGAATGACGCCCACCACCAGACCGAAGATAGCGTTGACCAGCAGGGAGAGGGTATAGGTCTCATTAACCCGCCGTTTGTCCTCAGCGCCCAGGTAACGGGAGATGAGGATGGTGGAGGCGGTGGAAATAACGGAAAAGACCAGAAGTACCAGATTGGTGATCTGGTTGGCGTTGCCGATGGCGCCTACGCCGTTGGGGTCAAAGTGCCCCACCATGACCTGGTCGGCGTTGCCCACCAGCATCTGAAGAAGCAGTTCGATGAAGATGGGCCAGGTGAGGGACAGAATGCCCGGCTCGCGCCGGCGAAGGACGGTTGCTTGTTCCATGGAGGGGCTTCCTTTCGGTACAGAAATGGGAAATAGAAAGTACCGTATTAGTATAGTGTCTCCATGACAAAATGCAAGGGGGAAAAACGCCGTCTTTTTCCCCTGTTTCAGGGAGCCCATCCGTTAATTTTTGTAAAAGTCAGATGAGGGCCAGGGTTTTCAGCACATAGAGCCACAGGGTCAGGGTAAAGGCGCTGAAGCCGGTGGTAAGCATAACGGTGCTGGAGGTCAGGGTGCCCTCGTGGCCCATATTGCGGGCCATGACAAAGCAGCTGACAGTGGTGGGGCTGCCCAGCATGGTGAGAGCGGCCACCAGCTTGTCGTCCCGGAAGCCCATGGCTACCGCGATGGGCAGGAAGATGGCCACAAAGACCACCAGCTTGAGGGCGGTGGCGGAGAGGGCGGGCTTGATGCGGCCGATAGCTTTCTTCCAATCAAAGGAGGCGCCCAGGGCCATGAGTCCCAGAGGGGTACCGGTGGCGGAGATGCTGTTCACGGTTTTGGTGAGGATGGTAGGCTGGGGAATGCGCAGCAGGGTCCAGGCCAGGCCAACGATAATACCCAGAATGATGGGATTGGTGATAATTCCCTTGGCCACTTTCTTGGCCGCCCCCTTGGAAAGGCCCTTCTGAGTGGGGCTGGTGAGGGAGAGTACCGTCACCGCCGCCGCGTTATAGAGGGGGACCGCGCCAATGATGATCAGGCTGGCGGCCCCGGCGCTGCCGTAGAGGTTCTCCAGAAAGGCGGCGCCCAGCAGAGCCACGCTGCTGCGGTAGCCCACCTGAATGAATTCCCCTCGCAGTGGGGGTTCTTTCAACATACGGCTGAGCAGGGCGGTGAGCAGGATGGAGGCCAGAGTGGCCAGAAAACAGAATACCACAAAGGAGGTGTCCCACACCTGGAAAAAGTCGGAGCCGGTCAGGTCCTTGAACATCATGACGGGCAAGCCCACTTTAAACACATAGCTGTTGAGCTTATCGGCAAAGGCCTGGCTGAAAAAGCCCATTTTACGGAATGCGACACCCAGCAGCATGAGCAAAAAAATGGGTATAGTACCATTGAGACAATAGATCAGATTGTCCAGCATGACGATCTCCTCCAGAAATGACATCTATTTCATTATATCCCCTCCGCTATACAGGTGCAAGATTACCAAATGGTAAGTGGAATGGGTCAACCTGGCCGGCGCATAGGGATATCAAAAAGGGGGATTGCGCTATGGAGTGCCGGGGATCGGAGTTACGGGACAAGGAGATCATCAATATCAGCGACGGCAGCCGGATCGGCTATGTGGGGGATGTGATTATGGATCTGGAAGAGGGCAAAGTGAGTGCTCTGGTGGTGCCTGGGCGGCTGCGCCTGTTTGGCCTGTTGGGGCGGGAACCGGACACGGTTTTTCCCTGGACAGCGGTGCGCCGCTTCGGTGCGGACACCATTTTGGTGGAGGGGACGCAGGTCAGACAGAGAGAGCGGAGGGAACGAGCCTAATTTCGGGTGTTCTGCCATTGTTTTTCCAGCTTTTCCGTGCTATAATTCTATTTTAAAGCACCATATATCAAACACGTCAAATACGCAGGAGGATCGCCATGTGCGGGATTGTTGGATATGTTGGAAGGGAGGAGGCTGCGCCAATTTTGTTGGACGGCCTGTCCAGGCTGGAGTACCGGGGGTATGATTCCGCCGGTGTAGCGGTATACGGAGCAGAAGAAGGAATGCAGGTGGCCAAGGCCAAAGGGCGGCTTCAGGTGCTAAACGACCTGGTTAAGGGCGGAAGCACCCTTCACGGCACCATTGGCGTGGGCCATACCCGGTGGGCTACCCACGGGGCCCCGTCGGACGTCAATTCCCACCCCCAGGTCAGCGAGAATGGCCGGTTCGCCGTAGTCCACAACGGTATCATCGAAAACTACGCTGAGCTGCGGGAATTCCTCCAGTCCGAGGGAGTGCAGTTCGTGTCGGATACCGATACCGAGGTGGCGGCCCAGCTGCTGGAGTATTACTATCAGGGCGACCTGCTGGACGCAGTGGTGCGTACCCTCCACACCATCCGGGGCGCCTACGCCTTGGGCATCCTGTGCGCCGACTGCCCTGACCGGCTCATTGCTGCCCGAAAGGACAGCCCGCTGATTCTGGGTTTCGGCGACGGCGCTCACTATCTGGCCAGCGACGTCACTGCTCTCATCAAGTACACCAGAGAGGTGTGCTTTCTGGATGACGGTGAGATCGCGGAACTGACTGCCGACCACCTGTGGGTGTACGATTCCTATCTGCGCCCGGTGGAGAAGGAGCACCGCCATGTGGACTGGGAGATCTCGGCGGCGGAGAAGGGCGGCTATGAGCACTTTATGATCAAGGAGATCATGGAGCAGCCCGAAGCAATCCGCAAGACCATCTCCCCCCGCATCAAGGACGGCCGTATTGTGCTGGATGACTGGCGGCTCACCGCCCGTGAGCTGGAGGAGATGGACCGGCTGTATATCATTGCCTGCGGCTCCTCCTACCATGTGGGTGTGGCGGCCAAATATATCCTGGAAAAACTGCTGCGAAAGCCGGTGGAGGTGACCTTGGCCTCCGAGTTCCGCTACTGCGATCCCATTGTGTCGGAGCGTACTCTGGCCCTGGTCATCAGCCAGTCCGGCGAAACCATCGATACCCTGGCTGCCATGCGGGAGGCCAAACGGCTGGGCGCCAAGGTGGTGTCCATTGTCAACGTGGTGGGCTCCACCATTGCCCGGGAGAGCGACAGCGTGCTCTACACCTGGGCCGGACCGGAAATCGCCGTGGCCACCACCAAGGCCTATTCCACCCAGCTGGCGGTGATCTACCTCATCGGCCTGTACTGCGCCGACCTGCTGGGCACCTTGGACCGGGCGAACTATGATGCCATTCTGGCAGAGCTCCAGCGCATTCCGGACAAGCTGCAGGAGATCCTGGAAAATCGGGAGGACATCCAGTATTTTGCCTCCCTGTACTTCAACCGGCCTTCCATGTTCTTCATCGGCCGCAATCTGGACTATGCGGTGGGTCTGGAGGGCTCGCTGAAGCTGAAAGAGATCTCCTATATCCACTCCGAGGCCTACGCTGCCGGAGAGCTCAAGCACGGCACCATCTCCCTCATTGAGCCGGGCACCCTGGTGGTGGCCCTGGCCGGGTGCGGGCCCCTGTTTGAAAAGACAGTGAGCAACGCGGTGGAGGTCAAGAGCCGGGGAGCCGACGTACTGGGTCTTACCACCCGGGACCGGGCGGCAGATCTCAGCCGTACGGCGGACCATGTGATTGCCATTCCTGAGACCCATCCCATGCTGCTGCCTTCCCTGGCAGTGGTGCCTATGCAGCTGTTCGCCTATTATACGGCGCTGCAGCGAGGCTGTGATATTGATAAACCCCGGAACCTGGCCAAGTCTGTAACAGTGGAATAAAAAAGACGGAGGAACGACATGAAACGACTGATCGCATTACTGATGGCAGCCGTTCTGGCCCTGGGGCTGACGGCCTGCGGCGGAGAGAAAGAGACCGCGGAGCAGGTCACGGTGCGCTATGGCCTGTCCAATGCCTGGGACTCTCTGATGCCCTATAACAGTCCTTCGGGCAGCAATTATACCCGTATTGTCTGTGATAAGATCTATGACCGGCTGGCCTATGTCCACGCTGACGGTACCCTGGATCCCCGAGGCGCTAAAAGCTGGGAGAGTACCGACGACGGTATGGCGGTGCTCTTCCACCTGGATGAAAAGGCTGCCTTCCACGACGGCACTCCGGTGACCGCCCAGCACTGGGCGGATACCATTGCCCTCATTACCAACCCGGACTGTCCGGCCCTGGGCCGTGGTACCTTCTCCGTGCTGGCAGGCACCGACAGCAACGGCTGCGCCGTGGCGGGGGAGCAGCTGGGGGCGGAGGCAGTGGATGAGTACACCCTGAAGCTCACCTTCAAGAGCGCCACCACCCCGGAGGACTTCCTGCTGGATAAAAACCGGGAGCTCTATGTGCTGCCCACCCATCTGCTGGCAGACACTGAACCGGCGGAGATCATGGAACTGGATCTGTGGGACGCACCTGTAGGCTCCGGACCCTGCAAGTTTGTGGAGGAGATCCCGGGCAGCCAGCTGGTGTTGGACATCAACAAGGACTATCAGCTGGGCTGTCCCGACTTTGATCAGCTGGTGGTGACGGTGATCGATAAGTCCAACCTGTTGTCCTCCCTCATTTCCGGCGATCTGGACTACTATGCCTTTGGCGGCAACCTGTCCATGGATGATGCTGAAACCGCCAAAGCGGGAGGCATTGAGGTGCTGGAGGGCGAGGTCCCCAACACCTTCTATGAACTGATGCTCAACTGCGAGATCATCCCCAGTGCAGAGGTGCGCCGGGCCATCGATCTGGCCCTGGATAAGGAGGCACTGTGCCTTCAGTCCACCCATGGTCTGGGCGAGCCTACCGCTACCGACGTGACTCCGGGTACGGAGTACACTTGCTCCCTGACCTGGCAGCGGGACGTGGAGGGAGCCAAGACGCTGCTGGAGCAGGGAGGCTACGACGGACGGACCTATACCCTGGCCTGTACCTCCAACCGCTCCGGTCTGGCCGCCCTCATGCAGCAGGAACTGGCTGAGGTGGGTATGAATGTGACCATCGAGACGGTGGACTCCGCCGCCCTCTTCTCCGGTATGGCTGACGGCAAGTACGACATGGCCATTGCCAGCCATACCCCCGGCGCGCTGCCTCTGTGGTTTACGGAGAGCCGCCTCAGTGAGAGCAACAATATTTTCCACATTGCCGATCTGGAGCCCTACACTTACTATATTGACCAGATCAAGAGTTCCTCGGGCTGGGAGACTCGCCAGGTCATGCTGGATAAGCTGCAGGAGCTGCTGGCTGATCAGCGGCCCTTTATCCCCCTGTGGTTTGGCCGTACCCTCCATGCCCAGTCTCCCACAGTGGACAACATCGACTACCCCTCGTCCAGTTTCTCCAATGAGAACATCTGGGCGTGGCGCATGAAGGAGGCCTGAAAGGCCCCTTCTCAAAACTAGAAAGACCTCCGTAGGGCCGCCGCCCATAGCGGCCCGTGCCCCTGATTGGGGCCGGAAGTGCAGGAGGAAGCGAAAACTATGGGACAATATTTCCGCCGTCGTCTGCTGACGGCCATTCCGGTCTTTTTCGGAATTACGATTCTGGTATTTTGTATGCTTAATCTGGCCCAGGGCTCCATCCTGGACCTGATGGGGGAGGGAAGTGGCGCCACCGACGCCGACCGCTCTGCCCTGGCCGCCTCCCTGGGGCTGGACCAGCCCCTGCCGCAGCGGTATCTCTCATGGCTGGGCGGATTGCTCCGGGGAGACTTGGGCAATTCCTACACCAACGGGAAACCGGTGGCTGGGCTCATTGCCCAGCGGGTAGGACCATCCCTGCTGCTCACCGGCACCGGTGTGGTGCTGGCGATAGCCATCGCTTTACCCCTGGGGGTGTTGGCTGCCTGGAAGCCCCGGTCTGGCTGGGACCGGGCGGCCTCTGCCCTTAGCTTGGTCAGTTTCGGTGTGCCTGGCTTTTTCCTCTGCCTGGCCGGCATCTTTGTCTTTTCCGTCACTCTGGGCTGGTTGCCCGCCAACGGGATGTATGCCGCCGGGCGGTTTACCAGCCTGGCCGACCTGCTCCGCCATCTGATCCTCCCGGCAGGGGTGGTGTGTCTGAGCAGCGTGGGCGAGCTGGTGAAGCAGACCAGGGCCGCCTGCCTGGAGACTTTGGGAGAGGACTATATCCGCACTGCCTATGCCAAGGGGCTCACTGAACGGGCGGTCATGGTACGCCATGCCTTCCGTGGCTCTATGATCCCGGTGCTTACCACCATTCTCAGCCACATTCCTCATATCCTGGGTGGCTCCGTGGTGGTGGAGCAGATCTTTGGCTGGCAGGGTATGGGCAGCCTTCTGTTTTCCGGTATCTCCGGCCGGGACTATCCCGTGGTAATGGGCGTCACGGTGGTCATCGCCCTGACGGTGCTCCTAACCAACCTGCTCCTGGATCTGGTCTACGGACTGGTGGACCCCAGGGTGCGCTATGGGAAGGGGTAGGGCTATGGAGGAAAAACGTTTAGGCCGCAGCCCCTGGGACCGGTTTAGGGCGGACCGGAGGGCGATGGTATGTCTTTATATACTCTGCCTGGAGATTCTTGCGGTGTTGCTGCTGCCGCCGCTGCTGGGTCTGGAGCCCAATGCCAGCGATTTGGAGGCAGGTTTCTGGGCTCCGCCGTCGGCAGAGCACCCCCTGGGTACCGACGATGTGGGCCGGGACCTGCTGGCCCGGTTGCTGAGCGGAGGGCAGGTATCCCTCTTCATTGGCCTGAGCTCTGCCGCCATCAGCACCGCTCTGGGTGTGCCTCTGGGCCTGCTGGCGGGTTACCGCCGGGGAGCCTGGGAGTTCTGGATCATGCGGTTGGCTGATATCTTTCAGACCTTTCCCTCTATCGTGCTGGTGCTCTGCCTGGTGACGGTAGTGGGTCCGTCGGCCACCAATATCGTACTGGTGCTGGGCCTGCTGGGCTGGACGGGAATTGCCCGGTTGGTGTACGGCAATACCCTGGCAGTGCGTGAGCGGGAATATGTGCTGGCAGCCAGGGCCCTTGGCGCCCGGACCGGGACCATCCTGCGGCGAAATGTGCTGCCCAATGTGATCTCCCCCGTATGGTGCTCTATCCCCCTGCGGGCGGGGCGGGCCATCCTGTCGGAATCCAGCCTTAGTTTTCTGGGCTTCGGCATCCGGGCACCCCAGGCATCCTGGGGCAGTATGATCCAGTATGCCAGTAACCTGACGGTGCTCACCGCCCGGCCCTGGGTGTGGCTGCCGCCGGGCCTGTGCATTATTCTCACGGTGCTCTGTCTGGCGGGTATCGGAGACGGCCTGCGGGATGCGCTTGACCCCCGGTTCGACGGTCGGCGGTCCTGAGAACAGCGGAATATCAGTTGGAGAACCTGAAACAGCTCCAGCCCGGGAAGGACCGGAGCTGTTTTGCAGCAAAAGGAGGTAATAGATGGTATATATGTTGATTTTATGCGGTGTGGTGCTGGTAGCCTGTATTCTGGCCAGCCGCTTCTCTCAGCGGGCCGGAGTGCCGGCACTGCTGCTCTTTATGGCTCTGGGGATGCTGTTTGGCTCCGATGGGCTGTTGCGTATCCCCTTCGATGACTTCCGGGCGGCGGAGCAGATCTGTTCGGTGGCTCTGATCTTTATTATGTTTTACGGCGGATTCGGCACCCGCTGGGAAGCCGCCAAACCGGCAGCGGCCAGGGCGGTGGTGTTGTCCACCCTGGGGGTGGCGATGACCGCTCTGCTTACCGCCCTCTTCTGCCATTTTGCATTGGGGTTTCCGCCCCTGACCAGCTTCCTCACCGGCGCGGTGATTAGCTCCACCGACGCGGCCTCGGTGTTCTCCATTCTGCGCTCCAAAAAGCTGGGCCTGCGGTACCATACGGCCTCCCTGCTGGAGCTGGAAAGTGGCAGCAACGATCCCATGTCCTATATGCTGACCATGATTGCCCTCTCGCTGATGGGGGTGTGGGAGAGCGGCAATCTGATCTGGATGGTCTTTTCCCAGATCGTATTTGGCGTTGCGCTGGGTCTGGCGGTGGCCGGCCTGTCGGTGCTCGTTCTGCGGCGGGTCCATCTGGCGGACGGCATGGACTCCATTTTTGTGCTGGCAGCCGCCTTGTTGGCCTATGCCCTGCCTGCTGCCGTGGGAGGCAACGGCTATCTGGGTACCTATCTGGCAGGGATCCTGCTGGGCAACGCCAAAATTCCTCATAAGCCCTCCCTGGTCCATTTTTTTGACGGCCTGACCGGTCTGGGCCAGATCATCATTTTTTTCCTGCTGGGCTTGCTGTCCTACCCCACGCAGATGCCCGGCGTACTCCTTCCGGCAGTGGCCATCGCCCTGTTCCTGACACTGGTGGCCAGGCCGCTGGCGGTCTTTGTGCTGCTGGCTCCCTTCCGGTGCAAACTGCGTCAGTGTTTGCTGGTGTCCTGGGCGGGACTGCGGGGCGCGGCCTCCATTGTGTTTGCCATTATGGCTCTGGCCGGGGGAGCGGAAACCGGCTATGATTTGTTCCATATTGTCTTTTGTATCTCCCTGCTGTCCGTGGCAGTTCAGGGTTCCCTGCTGCCTCTGGTGGCCCGCAAGCTGGATATGGTGGATACAGAGGACAACATTGGACGGACCTTCAACGACTATCAGGACCAGCGGCAGCTCCACCTGACCCGCTTCCGCATCCAGCAGGGACACCCCTGGGAGGGAAAGACGGTAGGGGAGTGCAATCTGCCTGCCGATGCTCTGGTGGTCACCATCCGCCGGGGGGAAGAGAGTCTGATCCCCAACGGCAGCACCGTGGTCCAGGCGGGGGACCTGCTGGTGGTGAGCACGCCCATCTATCAGGACGACGGCGGTGTCAGCCTGCGGGAGCTTCCGGTGGAGGAGCATAAGGAATGGATTGGCCGCACCATCCGGGAGCTGGATCTGCCGGCGGAGGTGCTCATTGTACTGGTCCGCCGGGCGGACGGTACCACCGCTGTACCCAAAGGGGGAACGGTACTCTGCCAGGGAGATACCCTGGTGGTCAGCGAAGGGGAGAATATGCGTCCCGCGTAAATCAGAAAAAATGGATGGAGGGGCTAAAATCTCTTGCCATTACCAAACGGTAAGTGTTATCATGATAACAAAGGATCATGTGAACCGGTTTCGTGGCAAAGGAGGCCCCACTGGTGGAGTATACGGTAGAACTGGCGGAAAAAAAGCAACTGCGCGTGATGCTCAACCCGGTACGGCAGGAAATGATCCATCTGCTGCGCCTGGTGGCTCGGCCGCTGTCCGCCAATGAGGTGGCGGAGCGGATGCAGCTGTCTCCCAGTGCCGCCCATTCCCATTTGAACAAGCTGGTGAAAATAGGATTGGTGTCAGCCCGGGAGGGTACCCGGCGGGACGGGAGCAAGACGACTTACTATCAGATGCGGGATGTGCGGCTGCGGCTGTGTCTGGGCCGGAAGGACGGCTTCCAGGGCGAGCGGGAGGCCCTGGCGGCCAATCTGGTGGACAGCACCTTCCGCAGTTTGCTGGATAACGTGTACCGCTATGAGGAACAGGAACTGAAAGACTACGGGGTGCTCCGCTTTGGGGCCCTCCATCTGGATACCGCCCAGCGTAAGGAGCTGATGGAGCTGGTGACGGATTATCTGGAGAAGCACGGAGCCCTCCGGCCGGAGGCAGAGGAGCACTGGGAATATGTGGTGCTTGCTTACCGGGCCGGGGAGGAATTGTAAAAAAATCAGGGCCGGACTTTTGTCCGGCCCTGATTTTTACAGATAGATAATATCCAGTTCCAGCTCCTGCTTCATGGCATAGCTGATGGTATACATGGTGCCCCCCAGCATTCCATTGTAGATGGAGATAAGCCGGGCGGCGTGATCCACCAGATAGCGGTTACGGCGGAGCATACAGCCCTTGTCATAGCGGCGCTGTACCATGGTCTCCCCATCGCAGGCTTCCACCAGTGCGTAATACCGGTCCCGGTCCCGCTCGCCCCAGCGGGCGGCCTGCTCCTCACAGGGAATAACTGCCTCCAGCGTGACATCGGGCATCTGTTCCCGCAGAGCAAGCACCGCCTCACAGAAGTAAAAGTCAGCGCCCCGGGCCATACCGCACAGAAAATGTCGGTATCCTGCTTCATAGGCACGCACTACCGACGCGGCCAGCTTATCCTTGACTTCCAGGCAAGAGGGGGCCTGCTCGTCCTCACCCCAGGGCAGCTTTTCCGGTCGATGCCCGGTAAAGCAGCAACTGATGTCCCGTCTCATAGCCAACCCCTCTCCGCAGTTTGATGCTGCCCATATTGTAAACGATTCCCTATTGGAAGTCAATAAAAATCGAACATTTGTTTTTGCCTTAGAAAGCAGTTGCAAATTGTGTTGGAATGTGTATAATAGGGGATGACAACTGAATGACTGTCTTCAGGGCAGGGTGAAAATCCCGATCGGCGGTAAAGTCCGCGAGCCGTTTTGGCCGACCCGGTGGAACTCCGGGACCGACAGTGACGCACAGTGTGCGAAGTCTGGATGGAAGAAGACGTGTGGTACATTGGCACGCTCCCATTGCATGGAACTCTGAACGGCAGTTTGGTTCAGCAGATCCGGTAATGAGGAGTGTTTTGTTATGACCAATTCTGTTTCCGCCCGGCGGCGGGTGGGCGCCCGCGCCGTGACGGTGACGGCCATGTTTTCCGCTGTGGCCTTTGTGCTGATGTTCCTGGAGTTTTCTCTCCCCATCATCCCCAGCTTTGTAAAGATGGATGTATCCGAGCTGCCCGCCCTGCTGGCCGCCTTCGGTCTGGGGCCGGTGTACGGCGTGGTGGTGTGCCTGGTGAAGAACCTGCTCCACCTGCTTATCACCACCACCGGCGGTGCCGGTGAACTGTGCAACTTCCTGCTGGGTGCCTGTTTTGTGTTCCCGGCGGGCCTGCTCTACCAGCTCCACAAGTCCCGCAAGACCGCCATTTTGGGCGCTCTGGTGGGTGCGATCATCATGGCCCTGCTGTCCATCCCCCTGAACTACTATATTACCTACCCCATTTACTCCAACTTTATGCCCATCGATACTATCATCGGGATGTATCAGGCCATTCGCCCCTCCACCAACGGCCTGCTGGAGTGCCTTGTGGTGTTCAATGCCCCCTTCACCCTGCTGAAGGGCCTGTTGGACGCGGTGATCTGCTTTTTGATCTACAAGCCCCTGTCCCCCCTGATCCACGGAAAACGGTAAATGCAAAAACGACCGACTTCAAAAGGCGGTCGTTTTTTGTTGGAAAACTAGGTCAGGGGGATGCTCCAGTCCAGGTCCACCCACTGGCTTACCAGCCCCTCGTCCATATCGTCGTAGGCGTAATAGATACGCTGGATGTGCACGGCGGTGATAGGGCCTGTATCCTGAGTGAGCAGGATCTCCTGGGGATATCCTGCCCCATCCATGCCGCCCGGACGGCGGGGGATACCCTGATGGCAGGTGCCGTCCGCCTCCGTGAACTGGACCCCATAGATGTACTCGGCCTGCAATTCCACCAGAGACTTCCACCACTCCTCAGCCTTGGCCATCGTGCCGTATAGGGACAGGCGGCGGCCGTCCGCCGAGACCAGGGCGGTGACCTGTACCTCGTCCACGGTGCGCTGTTCACAGATTGCCGCGATCTCCTCCGGAGGGGCCAGGGTCAGCTCCACCTCCCGAACCTGGTTGGTCAGATAGTCCTCCACCTGCAGGGTATAGCTGCCGTCCGGATTTGCCGCCTCATAGGTAAAGACGGCCTGGGCGTAGGTCTGATAGCCCTCCCGCAGATAGCGCCAACCCAGATATTGATCCTCTTGCAGAGGGGAGAAGGAGACGCGCTTGCGGGTCAGGGCGGTATATTGTCCCGTGGAGTAGGAGCCATTGTCCGACAGGCTGAGGAAGGGATTGCTGCCGGCCAGGGCCTGGCCCTCCTGGCTGACCTCCATCTTGACGTACATATTTTGGTAGTAGCTGCCGTTGAGCCGCTCCTCCGAGCGGGAGACTACCTCCAGGGGGACAAAGAGAATGCCGTCCCGGGCGTAGGCTCCAGAGATGAGATAGGTGCGGCCGCTGAGCTCAAATTCCAGCTCGCCATCCTGGATGCGGAGATCTGCCTCTATTTCTGCCGCTCCCACCCCGGAGAAATAGCGGATGAGGGTTTGTACCCCAGTGGCCAGGGCCTGGTAGTTGGTCAGGCACAGGATCAGGGCCAGACAGGCCGCCAGGGTCCCCAGCCGCCGCCAGGGAATGGGCCGTGCCGCTGAGGAGATCATGGCTTCCTCTGTGAGATCCATAAGATCGTTTTCATCCAGCAGTTGATCCCAGTGATAGCGTTTCATGGTGCATCCTCCTTTCCGTCCCAGCCCAGCCCCTGTTGGGCCAGCAGCCGCTTCAGCTTCTTGCGCAGGCGGGTCACCCGGGCGTCCACCCCGTTGGGGGACAGCCCCAGTGTTTTCCCAATCTCTGCGGAGGGCCATTGGTAGAGAAACCGCAGGGTAAAGAGTCTCCGTTCCTCAGGACCTAAGGCCTTCAGAACACGGCGGACACCGTCCCGAAGGGCGGAGCGCTCGGCGTGGTCCTCCGCCCACAGGGTCCCCTGGTGTTCCTCCAGGGAGTCCTCCCGCCGGGTGGCTAATCTGCGGCGGCGGTCTTTGGCCCGGCTGCGGACCAGCACACAGAGATAGGTCTTTTCGCTCCCCCTGGCCGGGTCCCACGTTTGAGTGCCGTCTACATAGGCCCACAGAGTGTCCTGGACGCACTCCTCGGCTTCCTCCGGGTATCCGGGCAGCAGAGCGTCCGCCACCGTGCGCAGCAGTCTGCCGTACTGGTCCAGCACCCGCTGGGCCTCCCGGTCCCGGTCCATGGTGGTATCCATGCCTTTCCCCCCTTTCACCCAACAGTACGATAGAGCAGCGGAATACCTGACGATGTTCCCCACAATTTTATCAAAAAAAGCCCCTGAACGGGGGTAAATCCGTTCAGGGGCTGGTGGGAGTTGGAAAGAATCAGGCCTGGTCCACGACCTGGCCGGAGAGGACGCTTTTGGCCTCCACGGTCAGTTCGCCATTGACGCAGTCCACGGTAAGGGTATCGCCAGGTTCCACCTGGTCGGCGATGATCTTCCGGCTGATGAGGGTTTCCACCCCGTGCTGCACAAAGCGGCGCAGGGGACGGGCACCGAAAGCAGGATCGTAGGCGCTGTCGATGATGAAGCGCTTGGCAGCGTCAGTGAGGACCACCTTCAGCTGCTTCTCCTCCAGACGGCGGTTGAGCTCGCTTACCAGCAGGTCGATGATGTGGGTGATGTTGTCCTTGGTGAGGGGCTTGTAGAACACAATCTCATCCAGACGGTTGAGGAACTCGGGCCGGAAGGAGTGGCGCAGCAGTTCCTGTACAGCGCTCTTGGCCTCCTCAGTGATCTCGCCATTGGCGTCGATGCCGTCCAGCAGGTACTGGGAGCCCAGGTTGGAGGTCAGGATGATGATGGTGTTCTTGAAGTCCACGGTGCGGCCTTGGCTGTCGGTAATGCGGCCGTCGTCCAGCACCTGGAGCAGGATGTTGAACACATCGGGATGGGCCTTCTCCACCTCGTCGAAGAGGACCACAGAGTAGGGGTGACGGCGGACGGCTTCGGTGAGCTGACCGCCCTCCTCATAGCCCACATATCCCGGAGGGGCGCCGATCAGACGGGACACAGAGAATTTCTCCATGTACTCGCTCATGTCGATACGCACCATGTTTTTCTCGGAGTCAAACAAGGCCTCGGCCAGGGTCTTGGCCAGCTCGGTCTTGCCCACGCCGGTGGGGCCCAGGAACAGGAAGGAGCCGATGGGCCGGTTGGGGTCGGCGATACCGGCCCGGCTGCGCAGAATGGCCTCGGACACCAGACGAACGGCCTCGTCCTGGCCCACCACACGCTGGTGGAGGATATCTTCCAGGTGGAGCAGCTTCTCGCGCTCACCTTCCATCAGCTTGGCCACGGGAATACCGGTCCAGCGCTCAATGATGCGGGCAATCTCCTCCTCGGTGACCTTATCCCGCAGCAGGGAACGGGCTTTGCCTTCGTTGGCGATGGCCTCCTCCGCCTCCAGCTGCTTGCGCAGCTCGGGGATGCGGCCGTACTGCAGCTCGGCGGCCTTGTTCAGGTCGTACTGCCGCTGAGCCTTCTCCAGCTCGGCGTTGGCAGCCTCCAGGTCCTCACGCAGCTTCTGAACCTTGCCGATGGCATTCTTCTCGTTCTCCCACTGGGCCTTCTTGGCGTTGAACTTATCCCGCATCTCGGCCAGCTCCTTCTGGATCTCGGCCAGGTGCTCACGGGACAGGGCGTCGTCTTCCTTCTTCAGGGCGGCCTCCTCGATCTCGTGCTGGATGATCTTACGCTGGATGATGTCCAGCTCGGTGGGCATGGAGTCGATCTCGGTGCGGATCATGGCGCAGGCCTCGTCGATCAGGTCGATGGCCTTATCGGGCAGGAAACGGTCGGTGATATAGCGGTCGGACAGGGTAGCGGCGGCGATGATGGCGCCGTCCTGGATCTTCACGCCGTGGAACACCTCATAGCGCTCCTTCAGGCCACGGAGGATGGCAATGGTGTCCTCCACTGTGGGCTCGTTGACCATAACGGGTTGGAACCGCCGCTCCAGGGCGGCGTCCTTCTCGATATACTGGCGGTACTCGTTGAGGGTGGTGGCGCCAATGCAATGGAGCTCGCCACGGGCCAGCATGGGCTTCAGCAGATTGCCGGCGTCCATGGCGCCCTCGGTCTTGCCGGCGCCCACAATGGTGTGCAGCTCATCGATGAAGAGGATGATACGACCCTCGGACTTCTTCACCTCGTTGAGGACGGCCTTCAGCCGCTCCTCAAACTCGCCCCGGTACTTGGCACCCGCAATGAGGGAACCCATATCCAGAGCGAAGATGGTCTTGTCCTTCAGTGAGCCGGGCACGTCGCCCTTGACGATACGCTGGGCCAGGCCCTCGGCGATGGCGGTTTTGCCTACGCCGGGTTCACCGATGAGGACGGGGTTGTTTTTGCTCTTGCGGCTCAGAATACGGATCACGTTGCGGATCTCATCATCACGGCCGATTACCGGGTCCAGCTTATTTTGCCGGGCCCGCTCCACCAAGTCGGAGCCATACTTCTTCAGGGCGTTGTAGGTGTCCTCCGGGTTGTCGGAGGTGACCCGCTGATTGCCGCGGACGGCGGTCAGAGCCTGGAGCACCCCTTCCTTGGTGACGTTATAGGTACGGAAGAGTTCCTTCAGCTCCCGGTTGGCGGTGTCGATCAGGGCCAGCAGCAGGTGCTCCACCGAGACATATTCGTCCTTCATGGAGGAGGCAATGGACTCGGCGGTATTCAGGCACTTGTCCACATCCTGAGCCACATAGATCTTGCCCTGCTCACGGCCGGAGCCGGAGACACGAGGCAGTTTTTCCACCTCCGCCTTGGTGGCGGCGGTGAAAGAGGGAACGGTGAGACCCATGTTCCCCAACAGCTGGGGAATCAGGCCGGACTCGTCGCTGAGCAGTGCCAGCAGCAGGTGAGGCTGCTCGATCTGCTGGTTACCATATTCCGTGGCCAGACTCTGGGCGGTCTGGACGGCCTCCAGAGACTTCTGGGTATATTTCTGTGCATTCATAAAAAACACTCCTTTCAAGGGGCAGCTTTTTGTTTGTCCTCAGTATAGTCCCCTGCAAAACAAAAATCATGAACGGAGTGTGAATTTTTAGCACTCATATGAAGAGAGTGCTAAAACCTTCGGCGGGTGGAGTGATTTGACAGGATAGCCCCTTTACGAGCGCAGAAAAAAGAGGTATAATGCCGTGGACTGCCTGAAGGAGGAGCGAGATGAAACGGACCAACGATTTGGGGCATGATCCAGTTTTTCGCCTGGTATGTAAGCTGGCCATTCCGACCATGCTGGCTCAGCTGGTCAGCGTACTCTATAGCATCGTAGACCGCATTTACATCGGAAATATTCCGCAGATCGGGGATCTGGCCCTGGCAGGAGTGGGTGTGTGCGGACCTATCGTCACCCTGCTCGGTTCCTTTGCATCCCTGGTTGGATTGGGCGGCTCGCCTATCCTGGCCATGCGGATGGGGGAGGGGAACCGGAAGGAGGCCAGCCGGGTGCTGTCCAACAGCTTCTTCATGCTGTTGGTACTGGCGGTGGGGTTGACAGGGCTGTTCCTGCTGCTTAAGGGGCAGCTGCTCCAGTGGTTTGGCGCCAGTCCGGCCACCTTTGGCTATGCGGATACTTATTTGACCATCTACACCGCCGGCACCTTCTTTGCCCTGATGGCCACCGGCATGAACAGCTTTTTGATCGCCCAAGGCTATTCTGGCCTGGGTATGGCCACAGTGATGCTGGGGGCGGTGCTCAATATTGTGCTGGACCCCATTTTTATCTTTGTTTTAAAGTTGGATGTGGCGGGTGCGGCTCTGGCTACGGTCATCTCCCAGATGGCATCCTGCGCCTTCGTGCTCTGCTCTCTGCTGCGGAAAAAGATGCCGGTGCCCCTGCGATGGGGCGGCTTTGACCGGAAGATCATGATGCGGATCGTCACATTTGGCTTGTCCCCCTTCCTGATCATTGCCACCGACAGCGTGCTGCTCATCGTCCTCAACACAGTGCTCCAGCACTACGGCGGCCCAGAGTTGGGCGACAAGCTGGTGGTCTGCGCCACCATTGTGCAGAGCTATCTGCTTCTCATCACCATGCCCATGGGTGGCCTGACCTTGGGTACTCAGCCGGTGATCAGCTTTAACTACGGGGCGGGCAACGTCGCCCGGATTAAGCGGGCCATGAAATCCATTGTGGGATTGTGCCTGACCTTCTGCGCCCTGATGACTGTGGTGACCTACACCCTGTCTCCGGTGTTTGTCCGGCTCTTTACTCAGAATCCGGAACTGATTGACCGCTCAGTGGGCTATATCAAGGTGTTTACCGCTATGATCCTGCCTCTGGCCGTCCAGTACCCTCTGGTAGATGAGACCACCGCCCTGGGTCATGTGCGGCTGGCGTTGTTCTGTTCTCTGTTCCGTAAGACGGTTTTTCTGGCCTGCTTGCTGCTGCTGCCCGCTCTGGTGTCGGCGGAGGCTACATTCCTGTCTGAGCCCATTGCCGATGTCGTGGCGGCTACCGTCACCACCATTCTGTTCCTTCGTTTCTTCCCCCGTATTCTGGCCGAGCGCAGCGGAACGCCTGCCTCGCAATAAAAAAGTCCGCCGCGAAGAATGCTTCGCGGCGGACTTTTTTCATGTAAGCAGGAATCAATGCTCCTTGCGCTGGCACTTCTTGGGGGTCACGCAGGTGCCCTCAGCAATGGCCACCACAATGGGCTCCTCCAGGAAATCAGCAGCAGAATCGCTGATGTCGGGGCGGGGGACAGCCACCTTGCGGGCCTCAAACTTCATCTTGCGGGAGGTGTTGCCGATGTGAGTGATCTCACCATAGGCCTCGATGAAGTCGCCGGCATACACAGGCGCCTTGAACTCAATGTTGTTGTAAGCGCAGAACAGGCCCTCGTCGCCGTCACACTGGATCAGCAGCTCGGTAGCCACGTCGCCGAACAGATGCACCATATGGGCGCCATCCACCAGGTTTCCGCCGTAGTGGGCGTCCTTCGCAGACATCCGCAGACGGATCATCGAGGTGTACTTTTTCTCTTCCATGTCGATTCCACTCCTTATTCATATTTGTGAAAAGAGAACAAAAGGGACAGGACACTAAGACCATTGTACGTCTCTTTAACAGTCTTGTCAACAGCGGAAATTTGTGGTATAATTTTCTCTTTTGCTTTAGCGAGAGAAAGAATGGCTCATTTTTGGAGAAGGGCCTCGCCGGCGGTATAGATGTTGCCGGCACCTACGGTAAGGATCAGATCACCGGGTTGGGCCAACTCCTTCAGCTTGGCAGTTACATCCTCCAGGGTGGGGCAGTAAATGCTGCCGGGAACCTGGCCGGCCAGATCCTGAGAGGAGATGCCGACCTCATTGGTTTCCCGTGCGGCGTAGATCTCGGCCAGCAGGGTGATGTCGGGCTGGCGCAGAACCTTGACGAAATCGTCGAACAGCGCTTTGGTGCGGGTATAGGTATGGGGCTGGAAGGCACAGATGATCCGCTCATATCCCAGAGTACGGGCGGCGGCCAGCAGAGCCTGGAGCTCGCCGGGATGGTGGGCGTAGTCGTCATAGACCTCGGCGCCGTTGTAGGTGCCCTTATGCTCAAAACGGCGGCCGGCGCCCCGGAATGCACCCAATCCCTCACTGACTGCCTTGGGAGACACAGCCAGGGCGATAGCGGCAGCAGCTGCCGCCAGAGCGTTTTTCACATTGTGTTCGCCGGGGACCCGCAGGCCTACCCGGGTAAAGAACTCGCCCCGATAGATGATGTCAAAGGCAGGCAGGCCCCGGTTCCAGGTCAGATTGGCGGCGTGGACATCGCCTTCCTCCAGACCGAAGGTAAGGACAGGGCGGGTTTCGCCTTCCAACGTGTGCATGGTGTTGGCGTCGTCGGCGTTGGCCACGATCAGGCCGTTTTCCGGCACCCGGTCGGCAAAGGCCCGGAAGGAGTGCTCCACATCGTCCAGGTCTTTGAAGAAGTCCAGGTGGTCAGCCTCAATGTTGAGGATGACTGCCACAGTGGGGAAGAAGGAGAGAAAGGAGTTGCAGTATTCGCAGCTCTCCAGAATAATGGTGTCCCCGTGGCCCACCCGGTAACCGGCACCCAGCAGTGGGAGGGTGCCGCCGATCATGACGGTGGGGTCCATTTGGGCTGCCATGATGATATGGGTACACATGGAAGTGGTGGTGGTTTTGCCGTGGGTGCCCGAGATGCACAGGGCGTTTTTGTACCCCCGCATGATGGAGCCCCACGCCTGGGCCCGCTCAAACACAGGGATATTCAGGGCATGAGCCTCCATAATCTCGGGGTTGTCGTCATGAACGGCGGCGGTACGGATGATCAGGTCGGCGCCCCGTACATTTTCAGCCCGGTGGCCGATGGCCACGGGAATACCCAGGGAGCGGAGGTGTTCCACGGTAGCACTGTCGCTCATGTCGGAGCCGGTGATCTGGATACCCGCCTTGTGGAGCACCTCGGCCAGAGGAGACATGGAAACGCCGCCGATGCCGATCAGGTGAGCCTTGCGGCCAGGCGTCAGATAGTCGTGAATGTTGGGATTGGTCATGGGGTTTACACACCCTTTTCTACAGATTATAATGATAAAAGTTCAACACTATATTATAATCCATTATAGGTAAATAGCAAGCCAAACATACCGGGGGAGGTGGAGAAAATGAAGAAGTGGCCGATTCCGGAAGGCGTGCAGCATTGCTTGGATATCCTGCGGAAGGCAGGCTGTGCTGCCCATCCGGTGGGTGGCTGCGTTCGGGATCTGCTGCTGGGCCGCACGCCGGGAGACTACGACGTGTGTACCTCCGCCTATCCGGAGCAGGTAATGGGGCTGTTTGCGCATACCGTCCCCACGGGGATACAGCATGGCACCGTCACCGTCCTGACTGAGGATGGTCCGGTGGAGGTGACTACCTTCCGCCGGGAGAGCGGGTATGCCGACGGGCGGCACCCCGACGGGGTAGCCTTTGACGTGGGGCTCACCCAGGATCTGGCCCGGCGGGATTTTACCATCAACGCCATGGCCCTGGGACCGGACGGGGAGGTGGTCGACCCCTTTGACGGACGGGATGATTTGAACGCCGGGATCATCCGGTGTGTGGGGGAGCCGGACCGGCGCTTTGCCGAGGATGCACTGAGAATGCTGCGGGCGGTGCGCTTTGCCGCCCAGCTGGGGTTTGCCATTGAGCCGGAGACCGAGGAGGCCACCCGGCGCAATGCCGGGCGGATGGCCCGGGTGTCGGGGGAACGGATCAAGGCGGAGCTGGAGAAAATCCTCCTCTCACCTCATCCGGAGCGGGCGGGGGAGCTGCTCCGCTGGGGACTGCTGTCCCACCTGTGGCCGGTATGCAGCTGCCCTGATCTGTCCTGTCTGGGGGAGCTGCCTCCCCAACCCATCCCCCGGTGGCGGGGGTTCTGCGCCGTCACCGGCTTTCCCATTGAATGTCTGCCGGTGGAGCGGGCCCTGCGCCGGGGGGTACGCCACCCGGAGGAGGAGGTTCTGCGGCGGCTGGCCCTGTCCGGCGGGGAGCTGGCGGCCCTTGGTCTGAAGGGCAGGGAGATCGGCGCGGCCCAGCGGAAGCTGGCCCTCCATGTATTAGAACATCCCGAGGATAACCGGCATGACAAGCTTCTGGAGCTGCTCAAATTGGACTGAACGGTTTTGCGATTTGGCATATTGTACAAAATAACAGCGTATAAATTAAGCGCAAAGCTGAAATTGGGGAGTTTGACAAAAAGATGCCTGAAAATGGAAGCGGGAAGGAGTAAGATTCAATCACAGGGAGCTGGAAACGTTTCCATGAAACGTTTCCAGCCGAGACACGAATCAACTGTGACAGGAGGAACTTAGAATGAAGAAACGTCTGTTTGCGCTTGCGTTGACCGGTACCATGGTGGCCGGTATGCTGGCCGGCTGCGGCGGCGGCGACACCACCCCCTCCGGCGACTCCTCCCCCAGCGGCGGCGGCGACGCCACCGGCGGCAAGGTCTATTACCTGAACTTCAAGCCTGAGCAGGACGCCCAGTGGCAGGAACTTGCCGAGCTCTACACCGCTGAGACCGGCGTGGAGGTCACCGTCCTCACCGCCGCCTCCGGCAACTACGAGACCACCCTGAAGTCCGAGATGGCCAAGACCGACGCCCCCACCCTGTTCCAGGTCAACGGCCCTGTGGGCTTGGCCGCCTGGAAGGATTACTGCTATGATCTGACCGGCTCCGCCGTGGCCGGCGAGCTGTCCAGCGACGAGTTCGCCCTGATGGACGGGGACAAGATGGCCGGCATCGGCTACGTCATCGAGACCTACGGCATCATCTACAACAAGGCGCTGCTGGAGCAGGCCGGCTACACTGCCGACGACATCAAGAGCTTTGACGACCTGAAGAAGGTGGCCGAGGACATCACCGCCCGCAAGGACGAGCTGGGCTTCTCCGCCTTCACCTCCGCCGGTATGGACGGCTCCTCCGACTGGCGCTTCAAGACCCATCTGGCCAACCTGCCCATCTACTATGAGTACAAGGCCGACGGCATCGACAACACCGACGCCATCAAGGGCACCTATCTGGACAACTACCGCCAGATCTGGGATCTGTACATCAACAACGCCACCTGTGAGCCTGCGCTGCTGTCCACCAAGACCGGCGACGACGCCGTGGCCGAGTTTGTGACCGGTCAGGCCGTGTTCTATCAGAACGGCACCTGGGCTTACAACGACGTGGCCGAGCTGGGCGACGACAACCTGGGTATGCTGCCCATCTACATCGGTGTGGAAGGCGAGGAGAAGCAGGGCCTGTGCACCGGCACCGAGAACTACTGGTGCGTCAACGCCAAGGCCTCCGAGGCTGACATCCAGGCCACCCTGGACTTCATGTATTGGTGCGTCACCTCCGAGACCGGCACCAAGGCCATGTGCGGCGGCGAGGGCGCCATGCCCTCCGGCCAGGCCGGTATGGGCTTCGTGATCCCCTTCAAGGGCAACCTGGAGTCCACCAACCCCCTGGTCAACATCGGCAACCAGTATGTGGCTGACGGCTATGAGTCCGTGTCCTGGAACTTCTCCACCATGCCCTCCGAGGAGTGGAAGAACGGCGTGGGCTCCGCTCTGACCGCCTATGCTGCTGACCAGACCGATGCCAAGTGGGACGCCGTGGTATCCGCCTTCGTGGATGGCTGGGCCTCCGAGGCTGCCGCCGTCAACGGCTGAGACTGACCCCCAAAAATAACTGCTGAACCGGCAGCGGGCGGGCATTCTGTCCGCCCGCTGCCTCTGCCTTTCTGAGCAATGAGAGAGGAGGTCGATCCTTTGGAAAAGGCAATCAAGCGGTATTTTCCCATCTTCCTGCTGCCCACCCTGATCGCGTTTACCATCGGCTTTATCGTGCCCTTCATTATGGGTATCTGGCTGTCCTTCTGTGAGTTCACCACCGTGACCGACGCCACCTTCGTGGGCCTGAGCAACTACATCAAGGCCTTCCAGGACCCCGTATTCCTCCATTCCTTCTGGTATACGGCCCTCTTCGCGGTGGTCTCTTTGGTGGTCATCAATGTGATCGCCTTTGCCATCGCCCTGGCCCTGACCCAGAAGCTGCGGGGCACCAATATCTTCCGCACAGTGTTCTTCATGCCCAATCTGATTGGCGGCATTGTGCTGGGCTACATCTGGCAGCTGATCTTCAACGGCCTGCTTGCCCCCTTTGCCACCGCCCTCAACCTCAACGAGTGGTACGGCTTCTGGGGCCTCATTATCCTGGTGGCCTGGCAGCAGATCGGCTATATGATGATCATCTACATCGCCGGTCTCCAGTCCATCCCCGGCGACGTGATGGAGGCCGCCGCCATTGACGGCGCCAGCGGTCCCCAGCGCCTCTTCAAGGTCACTATCCCCATGATGATGCCCTCCATCACCATCTGCACCTTCCTGTCGGTGGTCAACGGCTTCAAGCTCTTTGACCAGAACCTGTCCCTCACTGCCGGCGAACCCTCCAAGATGTCCGAGATGCTGGCGCTGAACATCTACAATACCTTCTACGGCCGCACCGGCTGGGAGGGCGTGGGCCAGGCCAAAGCCGTGGTCTTCTTCATTCTGGTGGTGGCCATCGGCCTGATCCAGCTGAAAGCCACCCGTTCCAAGGAGGTGCAGCAGTAATGGTCCGGAAAAAGCGGCTGAACCGGCTGGGCACCGGCCTGTTTACCTTCATCAGTATTTTCTATGTACTGCCCGTTGTGGTGGTACTCTTCAACTCCTTCAAAAAGAAGTCCTACATCAATCTGGAGCCCTTCAAGCTGCCCAATGAGACCACCTTTACCGGTCTGGACAACTATGCTACCGCCATCAACCAGTACGACTTCCTGAAAGCGGTGGGATGGACAGTGTTCATCACCGTGGGCTCGGTGCTCGTCATTCTGATCTGCACCTCCATGTGCGCCTGGTTTATCACCCGGGTGCGGACCAGGGTCACCAAGGCCATCTACATCCTGTGTGTGTTCTCCATGGTGGTTCCCTTCCAGATGGTCATGTTCACCCTCTCCCTGGTCACCGACCGGCTGGGCCTGGGTACCCCCTGGGGCCTCATCATCATCTACCTGGGCTTTGGCGCGGGACTGGCGGTATTCATGTTCTGCGGTTTCGTCAAGTCCATCCCCATTGAGATCGAGGAGGCCGCCATGATCGACGGCTGTTCCCCCATCCGTACCTTCTTCTCGGTGGTGCTCCCCATCATGAAGCCCACCTACATCTCTGTGGGTATTCTGGAGACCATGTGGATCTGGAACGACTTCCTGCTGCCCTACCTGACCCTGGACATCAAGAAGTATAAGACCATCTCCATTGTGATTCAGTACATGAAGGGCTCCTATGGCCGGGTGGATATGGGCGCCATTATGGCGGCCCTCATTATGGCCGTGATCCCGGTGGTTATCTTCTATCTGTCCTGCCAGAAGCACATCATCAAGGGCGTGGCCGCCGGCGCGGTCAAGGGATAAAAAAGACGCAGACCGACAAGAGGTGAGTTTCTTTGACCATCAAAGACATCGCCAAGCTGTCCGGCTATGCGGTGGGTACCGTCTCCCGGGTACTCAACAACCGCCCGGACGTATCCGAGGAGGCCCGCGCCAAGGTGATGGCGGTGGTGGAGGCCCACCATTTTACGCGCAACAGCAATGCCAAGCACCTCAAGCAGCAGGCCAGCAGCGGAGTGGCACTTATCGTCAAAGGCACCCAGAATATGCTCTTTGCCGATTTGGTGGAGCGTATCCAGACCCGTATCCGGGACAGCGGATACCCCAGCTTGATTTACTACATCGATGAGGATGACGATGAGATCGATCAGGCCATCCGGGTGTGCCGGGAGCGGCGGCCCATGGGCATCCTCTTCCTGGGCAGCAACCTGAGCCTGTTCCGGGCCGGCTTTCACAGTATCACCATCCCATGCGTGCTGGTGACCAACTCGGCAGCCGGGCTGGACCAGCCCAATCTGTCCAGCGTCTCCACCGACGACACCGACGGCGCCCGCCGTGCGGTAGAGCGGCTCATGGAGCTGGGCCACCGGACCATTGGTATCCTGGGCGGCCGGGCGGAGCAGTCCGACGCCGCCCAGGCCCGCCTGGAAGGGGTGCGGCAGGCCTTTGCCGACCGGGGACTGGTCCTGGACGAGGCGAGCCAATATGAGACCGCCCGCTTCGATCTGTCGGGAGGCTACGCCGCCATGGAGCGGCTGCTGGATAAGCTGCCCGGTATGACCGCCGTGTTTGCCATGTCCGACGTGCAGGCCTTGGGGGCCATGCGGGCCCTCCATGACCGGGGTCTGCGGGTGCCGGAGGATATCTCCATATTGGGCTATGACGGCATTGTGCTGGGGCGGTACGCGGTGCCCCGGCTCACCACCGTCCGCCAGGACGCCCAGCGGCTGGCGGAGCGGAGCGTGGATCTGCTGATCCACCAGATTCAGGACGGAGCGAAGCCCGCCCATGAATTGATCCCCTATACCTTTTTGGAAGGGGAGAGCGTGAAGGAAAGGACGTGAAACTATGCGGACCGGCGGCATCCTGATGCACCTCACTTCGCTGCCATCCCCCTACGGCGTGGGCACCATGGGCGCCTGTGCCCGGCGGTTCGTGGATTTCCTCCAGGCGGCGGGCCAGTCCCTGTGGCAGATCCTGCCCATCTGTCCCACCAGCTATGGAGATTCCCCCTATCAGAGCTTTTCCACCTTTGCCGGTAACCCCTACCTCATTGATCTGGACGACCTGGCGGCCGACGGCCTGCTGGACCGGGCGGATTATGAGGGACTGGACTGGGGGAGCGACCCCCAGCGGGTGGATTACGGCAAGCTGTATCAGAACCGCTATCCGGTGCTGCGGAAGGCCTGCAAGGCGCTGCTGGCCGCACCCACCGCGGATTACTGGGCCTTCTGCGAGGAAAACTCCTTCTGGCTGGAGGACTACGCCCTCTTTATGGCTATGAAGGAGGCCAACGGCGGAGAGCCCTGGACCGACTGGGAACCGGCCATTCAGAACCGGGACCGGGTGGCCCTCAACCGGGTGCGGCGGGCCCTGGCCGCCGATCTGGCCTTCTGGCGGGGGGTGCAGTACCTCTTTTTCCGCCAGTGGAAGGCACTCAAGGAATACGCCAATGGGAAAGGCATCCGAATCATCGGGGACCTGCCCATCTATGTCTCCGCCGACAGCGTGGACGTGTGGGCCCACCCGGAGCAGTTCCAGCTGGACGAGCACCGGCGGCCCACCGAGGTGGCGGGCTGTCCCCCCGACGGCTTCTCCGCCGACGGCCAGCTGTGGGGCAACCCCCTCTTTGACTGGGACTACATGGAGCGGGACAATTTCTCCTGGTGGGTGCGCCGCATCGCCTATCAGTGTGAGATCTACGATGTGCTGCGGATCGACCACTTCCGGGGCTTTGACGCCTACTACGCCATCCCCTATGGGGAGCCCACCGCTCAGAACGGGCGGTGGCGGCAGGGACCGGGGATTAAACTGTTTCAGGCTGTGGAGCGGGCTCTGGGCAAAAAAGAGATTATTGCGGAGGATCTGGGCTTTTTGACCCCCTCGGTCCACCGGCTCCGGGATGAGACCGGATTTCCCGGCATGAAGGTGCTGGAGTTTGCCTTTGACAGCCGGGATAAGGAGGGACCGGCCTATCTGCCCCACAACTATCCGGTCAACTGTGTGGTCTATGTGGGCACTCACGACAACGAGCCCGCCATGGGCTGGCTGGTGACTGCCCGGCCGGAGGATGTGGCCTATGCCCGGGAGTATCTCCACCTGGACCAGCAGGAGGGGGAGAACTGGGGCATGATGCGGACGGTTTGGGCCAGTGTGGGCCGGTGCGCCGTGGTGCAGATCCAGGATGTGCTGGGCCTGGGTTCGGAGGCCCGGATGAATATCCCCTCCACCCTGGGCCGCAACTGGACCTGGCGGGCGGCGGAGGGCTTTGACAGCCCGGAACTGGCGGCCAAACTCCACCGGCAGATGGAACTGTATGGACGGTTGCCCAAAACAGAATAAAGGCAAGAAAAAAGTGCGCGTCAGCGCACTTTTTTCTTGCCTGTTTCATATTACAGCATGGCGTACAGCAGCTTGGCCACCTCGCCCCGGGTGATGGAGTCGGAGGGGCGGATCAGATTGTTGTTGCCGCTGACTACGCCCTGGGTGACCAGAATCTGTGTGTAGGAGAGGGCCCAGGAGGGGACCTGACCGGCGTCGTCAAAGGTTAGATCGTTGGCGGTGTATCCCTTGGCCTGGGTGCGGCCCAGAATGGTGATGGCCTCTGCCCGGGTGATGGTGGACATGGGATTGGCCAGCAGCTGGCCGCCGCTGGAGGCGCCCTGAAGGATACCCAGGCTGTACATGGCCTTGATCTCGTTGAGAGCCCAGGAGGGAATGGAGTCGGCATCGGCAAAGGGCAGCTCCACATTGGCATACTGCTCCAGGTCCAGATCCATCCACCGGGCAACCAGAGCGAAGAACTCTGCCCGGGAGATGTTCTTGTTGGGCTCGTACTGGGGAGTGGCTCCACCGGTGCCCTGGGAGATGCCCTGGTCGTACAGGAAGGTGGCATAGGGTTCGGCCCAGTGGCCGGTCATGTCGCCGAAGGGGCTGGTCCGGCTGGAGGAGGGCTTCACATCGGCGGAGGCCCGGGCCAGATTGCCGCTGGCATCAGAGGCAGTAACGGTGACCCGATGATAGCCGCTGTCGGCGGCAGGCAGAGTGGCAGTGAGGGTACCGGTGCTCTCATTCCAGGTGCCGGTCAGGACCTTGCCGTCGTAGGTGAGAGTGACGTTGCTCTGGGGGATGGTCTGGTCCAGATCGTCCTTGACTGTGGCAGTGAGCTGGGTGCCCTTTACCGACACGGAGACGGTGGGGGCGGTGTTATCAGTAACCTGCTGATTGGCAGTGACCAACTGATCCAGCCAGATGGAGCCGATTTGCCGCTCCGCACCGCCGCCATAGACCACATCCAGACTGGACAGGGAGGAGGCGCCGGTGGGCAGCTGGACCATGACATACTTCCAGCCGGTGAAGTCCAGAGCGGTCAGGAGGAATTGCTGGGTCTGCCCATCCTGGTCAGCGGTGGTAGCCATCAGGGTATTGCCCGAACCGTTGCCATAGACCCACATACCCAGCCAGCTCTCCCCTTCGGGAATGGAGAGGGAGGTAGACAGACTGGCGGAGCCGCTGGTGGCGTCGTAGGACAGCTTCAGGCTCTGGCTGCCGTTGTGTACAAAGTCCAGGCTGGTTTCTGCCTCGGCGGTGGCGGTATTGGTATTCTGGAAGGAGGATAGGTTGCCCTCACAGGTATCCAGCGTCTTGACATGGCTGGCGATGGTCACGGGAATGGTGACGCTTTTGCCGCCGGCGGAGACGGTGAGCTTGCCGCTGCCGCTGTTCTGGGAGGCGGTCAGTACACCGTTTGCATCTACCGTGCCCAGTGAAGCGTCCATAGACCAGGTGAAGCAGGTGTCCTGGGCGGTGAGAGCCAGGGTGCGGTAGGTGGCGGAGGCCTTCAAATCGATCTGCTGGCCGGGATTCAGGTTCAGGGAGGTGACTTTGGAGCCGGTAGACTCATTGGAAATGGTGATGGTGTCCGGCGTGGCCACAGTGGTCAGATAGGCGGTACCCGAGTGCGTGCCGTCCGTTGCGGTGACCTGGTAGAAGCCGCTCTTGCTGCCGGCGGTAAAGAGTCCGCTTTCATTGACGGTTCCGCCGCCGTCAGAAACGGACCAGGATACTGTGTTTCCGGTGGTGGGATAGTAGTTGGTATCCAGGCCGGTGGCGGAGAGCTGAACTGTGGCGCCGGAGAGCAGCATGGAGTCGGTGGGGGTCACATAGTAGCTGTCCAGCTCACCAGTGGGCTGAAGGGTGGTGGTCAGGAAGATGGCGGTGCTGTTGGAGCGTTGAGAGCCATCGGAGGGGCGGTTGACCACCTGCATTCCATTGGTGTCCGGATAGGTAGCGCCGATGGTGGTAGAGCCGCCGCCGTCCATGGCGATGGCCTCCACACAACCCAGTTCTACCAGGCGCTGAGCCGCCTGGGACAGAGTGCAGCCCACGCTGTAACCGGACTGCTTGCCGTCCAGAGTGTAGAAAATCACGGTGCCGTCGGCCTTGACGCCCACTGCAGTCCAGGCGGTGCGCTCCGAGGGCAGGCCGGATGAGACCACCTTGCCGTCAGTGACGATCTTATAAGTACCGCCCAGAGCCTGGGTAACCGAGTTCCAGCGCTCATCAGTGCTGGTGATGGACAGGGTCACCGTATCGCCGGGCTGGAGGGCGCGGAGCTTGGCCAGAATGTCGGTGTTGTCCTTGGCATTCATGGTGAGGACGGCCTTGCCCTCTGGGATGGCGATGCTGCCGGTGGACTCCAGTACCTGGTCCACAGTGTACTGGACTTCCTTGCCGATGGTGGGCTGAGTGGCATAGACTCCTGTGCCGTCGTCCACCGGGGTGAGGATTACGTCCACGCCGGGGTCGGTGTTCTGGGTGGTGGAAGCAAAGTCGGAGGTGAGCAGGGTCAGTCCGCCGCTGGTGTCGCTGGCAGTGATCTTGCGGACCTTGTTGATGGCACCGCTTAATTTATAGGTGGCGCCGTCAAAGGTAACGGTGGTGGAGAGGGCGGGCTGACCGATGAAGGCGGTACCGTCCTCGTTGAAGCCAATGGCCCAGGAGCTGTTGTAGTAGGGGGTGGCCCGCACCACGCCATCGGTGACCAGCAGGCCTACCGTAGAGCCGGTGGAGAGTACATACCAGTCTCCGTTGATGCCGGAGACTACCCGCTTCCCCTGGTTTTCCAGATTCTTGGCCATGCTGGACAGGGTGAGCCGGTCCAGTACCTTGTTTCCGTAGGCCACAGTGGGCACTACATTTTCATTGGGGCTGTAAGAGATGTAGTACTCGTGGCGCAGATCGGAGTAGGTGTCGCTCCAGAAAATGTTTTTTCCCAGAGTGGCGCCCTGAGACAGAGGGACCTGTCCTGTGTGCAGGTCCCAGCCCAGGGCGTATGAGGCCGACGCCGCAGTGACCGTCAGGGCCAGAGCCAGGCCTGCTGCGGCGCATCGCCGGATGAAGTGCTTCATGATTGTCCTCCTATGGTAGGGTGAAAAGATACATACGTTATGTTAACACAAATACCCCCGCTTGTAAACAAGCGGGGGTATTTGTACCCAAATCTTTATTCTGCGTCCTCGGGACGGCCTTGTTTCAATCGAGGAAGGGTTTTCTCCAGGGTCGCCTCTTCCTGGATCACCAGCAGATCTCCAATGAGCTGATTGGACACCAGGAAACCCTTGGGGGTCAGATGCCAGCGGCGGTCGTGGCGCTCCGCCCAACCGTGGCGCTCATAGTCCTCCAGCTTCTGCTCGATGGGGTCGAAGTCCAGGAAGAACTCTCGGCGGTATTCCCACTCCTCAATGCCCCGGGTGGTACGCAGCCGGAGCATGAGGTACTCACTGCCCCGCTCCCGGGCGGGGATCAAGTCGGAGGAGTCGATCACCACGCCTCCCTCCAAAACGCCGGAGATATAGCCCTCCAGGTCCCGGATAAAGGAGTAGCGCCGCCCGCCGAAGTCGGAGTGAGCGCCGGGGCCAAAGCCAATATAGGGATGGCCCATCCAATACTTCAGATTATGGCGGGACTGATAGCCGGAACGGGCGAAGTTGGAGATTTCATACTGGCGGTAGCCCTCTTTTTCCAGCCGTTCCACGGTCCAGAGGTACATATCCGCCTGGGCGTCATCGTCGGGCAGCTTTTCGCCCCGGGAGACCCGGTAGTCCAGAGGGGTACCCGACTCCACCTTCAGGCCGTAGCAGCTCAGGTGCTCCGGCTTGAGGGTGAGAACCTGCTCCACCGTGTCCTGCCAGCTTGCCAGATCCTGACCGGGCAGACCGTAGATCAGGTCCAGACTCAGGTTCTGGAACTTAGCCTGCCGTGCCAGGGTGACCGCCTGAACCGCCTGTTCAAAGGTATGGGGGCGGTGAAGGCTCTGAAGGGCCTGGTCACAGGCGGACTGAACGCCCAGGGAGAGCCGATTGACCCCAGCCCGACGGAGGGCCTGGAGCATTTTCAGATCCACACTGTCCGGATTGCACTCCACGGTAATTTCCGCGTCCTTAGCCAGATCAAAGCGTTTGGCGATCAGCCGCAGCAGCTCCCGCAGCCGCTTTTCCCCATAAAAACTGGGTGTGCCGCCGCCAAAATAAACGGTGTCAACTTGCCAGCCTCTGGCCTGAGGGGCGGTTTCCTTGAGATGGGCCAGTAAGGCCTTCTGGTAATCGTCCATCCGCCCCTCCTGGCCGGCCAGGGAGTAAAAATCGCAGTAGTCGCATTTGCTGCGGCAAAAGGGAATGTGGATATAGATACCCAGTTTTTCTGCCATAGACGGCGCCTCGCTTCCTGGAAAGGTGCAGTGGTGCTACCCAAGTATCACTTGCTTATCTAACTATTATACATGAAAAAGCTCAATTTGAAAAGCATAGCCTGCCATGCTATACTCAAAAAAGAGAGGAGGGGGACACAATGCCCCAACAGGATGGACGGCGGCTGATACTGACGGTGGCCTCGGCATGGGATGGAGAGAAGATCGACACCTTGCTCCGCCGGGAGCTGGGACTGTCAGGTACTGTGATCAAACGGATCAAATGGTTGGAGGACGGCATCCTGCTGGATGGCGTCCGGGCTATCACCGGCCAGCGGGCAGCGGCGGGACAGGTTCTCTCGGTGCGGGTGGACGATCCGGAGCGGCCTGAGGCTGTGGCCCCCACGCCTGGGCCGGTGGATGTGGTCTATGAGGACCAGGACCTGCTGGTGGTCAACAAGGCCCCCGGTGTACCGGTTCATCCTGGACCAGGCAACGGCAGGGATACCCTGTGCAACTATATCGCTTATGATTACCAGCAGAAGGGGAAAACGGCGGGGATCCACCCGGTCCACCGGCTGGATAAAGGTACTTCGGGACTGCTGGTGGTGGCCAAGCATCCCCACGCCCAGGAGAAACTGAAAGGTCAGATGCACACCGGGGCCTTCCGGCGGATCTATCTGGCGGTGTGCGACGGGGTGCCGGAGCCGGAACAGGGCAGGGTGGAGGTTCCCATCGGGCGGGTCCCTGGTTCTCTGATCCAGCGTCAGGTAGATCCGGCGGGCCAGCCTGCGGCCACCTGCTACCGGGTGGTGGAGCGGGCAGGGGACCGGACCCTGGTAGAGCTCATTCTGGAGACGGGCCGAACCCATCAGATCCGGGTCCACATGGCATGGCTGGGCTGTCCTCTCACCGGCGACTTCCTCTACGGCAGGGAGGACAGGGGTCTCATTGCCCGGCCAGCCCTCCACTCATCAGAGCTCTTTCTGACCCATCCCATCACCGGGGCGGCTCTCCACTGGACTGCACCTCTGCCGGATGATATGGCAGTGCTGCTGCGTTAAAAAGGGGCTGCTGCAAAATGCAGCAGCCCCTTTTAGTCCTGTTTCAGCCCAGTTTGCTGAAGAGATTGACCATCTCGATGGCGGACAGGGCGCAGTCGTAGCCCTTGTTGCCTGCCTTGGTGCCGGCACGCTCGATGGCCTGCTCAATGGTGTCGGTGGTGAGTACCCCGAAGAGCACCGGCTTGCCGGTCTGGAGAGAGGCCTGAGCCACGCCCTTGGACACCTCGGCGCACACATAGTCGTAGTGGGAGGTGGAGCCACGGATGACAGCGCCCAGGCAGATTACCGCGTCATACTTGCCGCTCTGGGCCAGGTGGAGGGCGGCTACCGGAATCTCAAAGGCACCGGGTACCCAGGCAACGTCAATGTTCTCGGTGGGAATGCCGTGACGTACCAGGCCGTCCTCTGCGCCGGAGAGCAGCTTGCTCACGATAAACTCGTTGAATCGGGACGCCACAATGGCGATGTGCAGGCTTTCGCTGCCGATCAGTTTTCCTTCCAGAATGTTCATGTCAAATACCTCCCTGAATCTTATCGTCGTCGGTCACCTGCTCCAGCAGGTGGCCCATTTTTTCACGTTTGGTCCACAGATAGAAATGGTCGTGTTCCTGGGGCGCGATCTCGATTGGAACGCGTTCGGTGATCTCCAGGCCAAAGCCGGACAGACCGTAGATCTTGTCCGGATTATTGGTCAGAAGGCGCAGTTCCTTGACCCCCAGATCCCGGAGAATTTGAGCTCCGATCCAGTACTCCCGCAGGTCGGGGGCGAAGCCCAGCTTGATGTTGGCCTCCACCGTGTCATACCCCTGCTCCTGGAGGGTGTAGGTTTTCAGCTTGTTGATGAGACCGATGCCCCGGCCCTCCTGCCGCATATAGAGCACCACGCCACGGCCCTCTTTTTCGATGCGCTCCATGGCGGCGGCCAGCTGCTGGCCGCAGTCGCACCGCTGGGAGCCAAACACGTCGCCGGTAAGGCACTCGGAGTGGACCCGGCACAGCACCCCCATGCCGTCCCCAATATCGCCTTTGACCAGAGCCACATGGCTTTCGCCGGTGAGGTCGTTGGTGTAGCCGTAGATGGTGAAGTCACCGTATTTGGTGGGCATTTTGGCCACCGCCTCCCGGACCACGTGCTTGTCGTGGAGGCGGCAGTAGTCCTGGAGATCTTTGATGGTGATGACCTTGATGCCCCAGGCCTCAGCATTTATCAGCAGCTCGGTGGTGCGCATCATGGTGCCGTCCTCCCGCATGATCTCGCAACACAGGCCGCACTCGGCAAGGCCTGCGTGGCGGCACAGATCCACCGTGGCCTCGGTGTGTCCGTTGCGGGCCAGCACCCCGCCCCGGCGGGCCACCAGGGGGAACACATGGCCGGGTCGCCGGAACTCCTCCGGCCTGGCGTCGGGAGCGGCGCACCGGCGGCAAGTGAAGCCCCGCTCCTCGGCGGAGATGCCGGTGGTGGTGTCCACATGGTCGATGGACACGGTAAAGGCGGTCTGATGGTTATCGGTGTTTACCTTTACCATCTGCTCCAGTCCCAGCCGGGCGGCCACGGCCTCCGACATAGGGGTGCAGATCAGACCCTTGGCATGGACTGCCATAAAGTTTACGTTCTCGGTGGTGGCAAACTGGGCGGCGCAGATCAGATCGCCCTCATTTTCCCGATCCGGGTCGTCGATGCACATGATGAGGTGTCCGGCCCGCAGCTCCTCCAGGGCCTCCTCAATGGTGGCAAATCCCATGGTATGTATCCTCCTTTAAAAACCGTGTTGAGCCAGAAATTCCATGGTGATGCCGGAGGACTTGGGTGCCTCCCGGCCCAGCAGTCTGGCCACGTACTTTCCTAAAATATCTGTCTCCAGGTTGACGGTGTCTCCCGCCTTCCGGTCCAGCAGGGTGGTCTGGGCCCCGGTGTGGGGGATGATGGAGACGGAGAAATCCCGGTCAGTGACGGCAGCTACCGTCAGGCTGATGCCGTCAATGGCGATGGAGCCCTTCTCCACAATACCGGAGAGCAGTTCCGGGGCGGCGAAGATGGTGACCCACACCGCATTGCCCTCCCGGCGGAGGGAACTGACTATGCCGGTACCGTCAATGTGGCCGGTGACGATGTGGCCTCCAAAACGTCCATCTGCTGCCATGGCCCGCTCCAGATTGACCTGGGAGCCGGGATGCAGTCCGCCCAACCCAGTGCGCCGGAAGGTTTCCGGCATCACGTCGGCGGTAAAACCGGCGGGGGAGAGGGCGGTTACCGTCAGGCACACCCCGTTTACCGCGATAGAGTCCCCCAACTTGGTGCCCTCCAGTACGGTGCGGGCGGCCAGTTCCAGGCTGCCTGCTCCCACTTTGCGGACGGTGCCCAGTTCTTCAATGATTCCTGTGAACATTCTGTATCACCTCGTATTCCAGCAGCAGGTCCTCGCCCATGGGGGTACAGGTGGGGGAAGAGAGCTGCCAGCAATCCTCCGGACAGTCTACCCCCCGGCCCTCCACCGGGCTTTTGGCCTCCGCTCCGCCGAACAGCTTGGGAGCCAGGTAACAGTATACTTTCTGTACCAGTCCCTGCCGCAGCATGGACTCATTGAGTCCGCCGCCCCCCTCCAGCAGGATGCCGTCAATCTCCCGTTTTCCCAGCTCTGCCATCAGGGCGGGCAGGTTCACTCTGCCGTCGGCGCCGGGCAGGTCCAGTACTGTGATCCCAAGGTCCTCCAGGGCAGCCCGCTTGTCCGGCATGGGGGAGGCACAGGCCACGATGGTGGGCACCTCCTTGGCGGTGCGGACCAGGTTGGAGGTGAGGGGGATGCGTAGCTGGGAGTCGCAGATGATGCGTACCGGATTGCGGCCGCCCTCCATCCGGCAGGTGAGCATGGGGTCGTCCTGGAGCACCGTACCAATACCTGCCAGAATGCCACGGTACTGGTGCCGCAGAGTCTGAACGTGAGCCCGGGCGGTCTCTCCGGTGACCCACTGGGACAGGCCGGTATGGCAGGCGATCTTGCCGTCGGCAGTCATGGCGTATTTTATGGCCACATAGGGGGTCTTGTGGGTGATGTAGTGGAAGAATACCGGGTTCAGGGTATCGCACTGGTTCCGCATGAAATCTTCTTCCACGTCTACCCCGGCTTGCCGCAGCAGGGTCGCTCCCTTGCCGTGGACCAGGGGGTTGGGGTCCCGGGAGCCGATGACCACCTTGCCAATGCTCGCATCCAGAATGGCCTGAGTGCAGGGGGGCTGACGGCCCTGGTGGCAGCAGGGTTCCAGGGTGACATACAGGGTGGCTCCTGTCGGGTCCTCTGTGCAGGCAGCCAGAGCCTCCCGCTCGGCGTGGAGGCCGCCGCAGCGGCGGTGCCATCCCTGGCCAATGATGCGGCCCTCCTTCACCAGCACCGCCCCTACCAGGGGATTTGGGCTGGTCCATCCGGTACCCCGTTGGGCCAGCTTTATAGCCAGCCCCATATAGTCGGTGTCGTTCATATTCGCTTCTCCCTCCTTTTCGGGACGAAAAAAGCGCCCCGAAGCAACTTCGGGGCGCTGAGAAAGCATCTACGGGGCGGAATGAAACGGATATAAAGCAGGGGTAAGATTCATTCCCACCGGCGTCTTCTTCCATCCAGACTTTAACTGTCGGTTTTGGAATTGCACCAAATCCTGCGCTTACGCGCTCGCGGACTTTACCGCCGATCGGGAATTTCACCCTGCCCTGAAGACTGCATATGAACTTGTTGGCCTTATCATAGCACTGTGGAAAAGTGTTGTCAACTATTTATCTACGCTGGGGATCTCCGTGGTGTCCACTTCGTCCAGGTGGCTCAGGTAATATTTCGTCTCTTTTGCGATGACTCCGGACAGCAAAAGAACCGCGATCAGGTTGGGGATGGCCATGAGGGCGTTGAGGATATCAGCAATGGTCCACACCAGGTCCAGAGCCAGCACGGGGCCCACCACCACAACGGCTACAAAGAGAATCTTGTAGGGGAGAATGGCCTTCTTGCCCCACAAATACTGGGCGCACCGTTCGCCGTAGTAGGACCAGCCCAGGATGGTGGACCAGGCAAAAGTGATGATACCCACCACCAGAATTACCGGTCCCAGTACGGGAATCTGGGAGAAGGCCAGGGTGGTCAGCTTGCCGCCGTCGGTGATGTCGGCCATGTTGATGGCGGGATTTTTCATAATGGTGGATACCAGCACCAGGCCGGTCATGAGGCACACCACCACCGTGTCCCAAAAGGTGCCGGTGGCGGACACCAGGGCCTGACGCACCGGATTGCGGGTTTGGGCGGCGGAGGCCACCAAGGGGGCGGAGCCCATGCCGGACTCGTTGGAGAACAGGCCGCGGGCCACGCCGAAGCGCATGGCGATCATCAGACCCTGACCCACCAGACCGCCGGCCACCGCGCCGGGGGTGAAGGCCAGACGAACAATGGCGCCGATGGCGGGGAGGATGAAGTCGTAATTAAAGCCAAGGATGATGATACAGCCCAGTACATAGAAGGCGGCCATGAAGGGTACCAGTTTTTCACAGACGCTGGCAATGGAGTTGATGCCGCCAATGATAACGATGGCGGTGAGCAGGCCGCCTACAATGCCTACCACGATGGGCGGAATGGGCAGGGGAATGTTGTTCTCAATGACTTCGGCAATGGCATTGATTTGGGTGCCGCAGCCGATGCCGAAGGAGGCCAGCGCAGCCAGGGCGGCAAAGAGGACACCCAGCCATTTCAGGCCAAGGCCACGCTCCAGCGCGTACATGGCGCCGCCCTGCATTTTGCCGTCGGGGGTGCGGACCCGGTACTTTACGGCGATGAGGGACTCGGCGTACTTGGTGGCAATACCGAAGATGCCGGCGATCCAGCACCAGAACACCGCGCCGGGGCCGCCCAGGAAAATGGCGGTGCCCACACCGATGATGTTGCCGGTGCCGATGGTGGAGGCCAGAGCAGTTGTGAGGGCCTGAAACTGACTCACGTCTCCGGGGGAGTCGGGGTCACGGGTTACGGACAGGCGAATGCCCGTAAAGGTTTTGCGCTGGATGAAGCCGGTGCGTGCCGTCATAAACAGGTGGGTGCCGAAGAGCAGCACGATCATGGGGATACCCCAGATAAAGTCGTCCAGCCAGTTGATGAAGGATACGATTACATCCATAGAAATCCCTCTTTTCTCTCTCTCTAATTCTCTCTTATTTGTTCTGTTCCAGCCACTTTTTCAGCTGCTCGGCCATGGCGGAGCTGCCGCTGTCCTTCTGCTGTTCCTGCTGCTGGAGATAGCGGCGCACATCTCCCTTACCGGCGGATTTGGTCTCCCGCCGTTTCTTGAAGTCGCTGAGCCGTTCCCGGTAGCCGCACACGCAGGCGAAGAGCTGCTTGTCTCCCTCGCCCCGCAGCTCCATCTTCTTGTGACAGTTGGGGCAGCGGGCGTTGGTGGTCTGGGTGACCGAGCGGCGGTAGCCGCATTCCCGGTCGGGACACACCAGCATCTTGCCCCGTTTACCCTTGACGCTGAGCAGGAATTTGCCACAGTCAGGGCACTTCTCACGGGTCACATTGTCGTGGGTATAGGTGGCGTCGCTGGCCTTCACTTCGGCCACCAGATGGGAGGCGTAGCCCTTCATTTCACCCACGAAGGCATCCTCCTTCTCCTTGCCCTGGGCGATGTCTCCCAGCCGTTTTTCCCACTGGGCGGTGAGGGAGGCCGAGCGCAGGTCGGTAGGGGCCAGTCCCACCACCTGGACCCCCTTGGAGGTGGGTACCAACTCCTTGCCCCGGCGCTCGATATAGAAAGCGGAGAACAGCTTTTCAATGATATCTGCCCGGGTGGCGGGGGTGCCCAGGCCGCCGGTTTCCTCCAGAATCTTACTCTGGTCCCGGTCCTGTACCTGAGCGGCAGGGTGCTCCATGGCGGTGAGCAGGGTAGCCTCGGTGTACCGCTTGGGAGGTGCGGTCTTGCCCACATTGGCCCGGACGGACAGCACAGGCAGCTTGTCCCCCTGGCGCAGGTCGGGCAGAGACTGCTCCCGCTCCTCTTCATCCTCGGGCTCCTCCAGGTCGAAGGAACGATCATAGGCCGCCTTCCAGCCCGGCTCCTTCACGATTTTGCCTCGGGCGTGGAAGGTCTCGCCGTCGATGGTCAGCTTGAGGGAGACCTCCTCGTACTCGAAGGGGGGCAGCAGCACCGCCAAAAACCGGCGTGCCACCAGGTCGAAGATGTTGCGCTCGGGCCCGGACAGCCGCCACAGGTCCACCTGCTCCTCGGTGGGGATGATGGCATGGTGGTCGCTCACCTTGGCGTTGTTTACCAGATAGCGGGTCTGAAGGGGACGATGGCTCATGATCTGCCGGGCCAGGGGAGCGTATTCGTCGATCATCACGCTGCGCAGCCGCTCGGGCAGGGTGGGTACCACATCATCGGAGATATAGCGGGAGTCGGTGCGGGGGTAGGTGAGGATCTTGTGGACCTCATAGAGGTTCTGCATGACGGACAGGGTTTCCTTGGCGGAGTAGGCGTACTTTTTGTTCGCATCCCGCTGCAGCTCGGTCAGGTCGTAGGCGGCGGGCGGAGGTGTTTGCTTCCAGGTGCGCTTGATTTCGGTCAGCACAGCGGTCTTTCCTGTCAGTTTATTGACAAGGGAATCTGCTTGCTCCTTGCTGAAAATACGGGCCTGTCCGTTTTTATCACGCCATGTTGCTGTGAAGCCATTTAGCTTCACGGAAACGGTATAAAATTCCTTGGGTTGGAACTTGCGGATCTCCTCCTCACGGTCCACAATGAGGGCCAGGGTGGGGGTCTGGACCCGTCCGGCGGACAGCTGAGCGTTGTACTTGCAGGTGAGAGCCCGGGTGACATTGAGGCCCACCACCCAGTCGGCCACGCTGCGGGCCCGGGCGGAGTGGTACAGGTTGTCGTAGTCGGCGGCGGGGCGCAGGTGGGCAAAGCCCTCCTTGATGGCCTTATCAGTCTGGGAGGAGATCCACAGCCGTTTGGCCGGCTTCTTCCAGCCCGCCTTCTCCATGATCCACCGGGCTACCAATTCTCCCTCACGGCCGGCGTCGGTGGCGATGACCAGATCGCCGACGTCGCCCCGGCGCATCTGGGCCTGTACCGCCCGGAACTGCCGCCCGGACTGAGGAATTACCACCGTTTTCATTCTGTCGGGCAGCATGGGCAGAGTACGCATATCCCACTTGGCCCAAGCCTTGTCATAGTCCTCCGGGGGTGCCAGCTCCACCAGATGGCCCAGGGCCCAGGTGACAATGTAGCGCTCCCCCTCCAGAAAGCCCTCGCCGGACTTTTTGCAGCCCAACACACGGGCCAATTCCCGCGCTACCGAGGGCTTTTCCGCCAATACCAATGTTTTAGCCATATAGATTCTCCTAACCGCCGTTAAACGGCGTTTCTGGGTGATTTTCAACGGTTGACTTTTGGATACCGCTCTGGTATGTTTAAGCCAGAAGGAATCCCTGTTACTGGTGCGACTGAGAAAGGAGTACAGTATGTTCGGGTTTGCTGGTTTGCAGATCAAGATGAGCCAGACTTTGCCCCCCGAGGACCGGATGAGTTCTGCCGAGCGGGTTTGCCGCAGACAGGCCAGGGACGCGGAATGGAAGTTCCGGGTCTCCAAGGGATACGAGAAGGATACCTTCTGGAACCGAGTCAAGTTCAATATGACCCACAAAGACTGAGTTTCTATCCAGCCGCGGGCTTTGCCCGCGGCTTTTTTGTATTTAGAGGGAGATGCTCCAGTTACCCAACTGATCCAGAATGGGGATCAGCTGTTTGCAGGGCTCTGTGATGCTGTATTCCACCCGCACCGGTACCTCCAGATACTCTGTCCGGGTGACCAGCTTGTCCTCTTCCAGCTCCCGAAGGGCATTGGCCAGCACAGTGTTGGATACCCCGTCCAGGGTCTTTTTCAGCTGGTTGTACCGGGTGGGGCCATTATTATACAGGGAGCACAGGATCTGCATCTTCCACTTGCCGCCGATAAGGGACAGGGCGTGGTTCAGAGGGCAGGTATCCATGCAGGGACAGTTTTCATGTTCCACAGGTCAGTTCCTCCTTACCTGGTACGAAATTTCTGCGTTCTTGCGTTGGGAGAAGATAGGTACTATAATACTACCAGGTTGTAAAAATGAAAAGTATTTTTTAGGAGGAATTTCCATGCCGCCCTATTTGACCGGTCTTGGCATTGGCCTGGCCTATGTGGCCCCCATCGGAATGCAGAACCTGTTCGTCATCAATTCAGCTCTGACTCAGCCCCGGCACAAGGCGCTGCTGACTGCCCTCATCGTGGTATTCTTCGATGTGACCCTGGCGCTGGCCTGCTTCTTTGGTATCGGCGCGCTGATGGAACACTTCACCTGGCTGCAGATGGTCATTCTGCTGGTGGGCGGCGCCATCGTGATTTGGATTGGTATCAGTCTGCTGCGGGATAAGCCCACCATGGACAACAATGTGGACGTAAATATCTCCCTGCCCAAGGTGGCGGCCAAGGCCTGCGTGGTCACCTGGTTCAATCCCCAGGCCATTATCGACGGTACCATGCTGTTCGGCGGCTTCCGGGCGGGCAACCCCGGCGGGGTGAGCACTCAGCTGATTCTGGGTTCCTCCACCGCCTCCTTCCTGTGGTTCTTTGGCATCACGGTGCTGATCTCCCTCTTCTCCGCCCGCTTCAACGACAAGATTCTGCGGGTCATCAACATCATCTGCGGTATTATCATTATTTTCTACGGCGGCAAGCTGATTTGGCAGTTCTTCCAGATGGTCATGTAAAAAAAGTCCCCTCCGTTTGGAGGGGACTTTTCTTATTCCTCAAATTCAGGCTTTTACCAGATGGACCAGCACGTCGGTCATCTTGTGCAGGGCGTCCACCGGGATATACTCGTGGACCCCGTGGAAGTTGACGCCGCCGGTACACAGATTGGGGCAGGGGAGACCCATATAGCTGAGACGGGCGCCGTCGGTACCGCCACGAATGGGAACCTCCAGAGGAGTGATGCCGACGGCCTCCATGGCGGTTCGGGCACGATGGATCAGATACATATGGGGCTCGATCTGCTCTCGCATATTGTAATAGGAATCCTTCAGCTCCAGCTCCACAGTACCAGCGCCGTATTTGGCGTTGAGATAGTCCACAACACGGGTAAGGAAGGCCTTGCGGTCCTCAAACTTGGCCCGGTCGTGGTCCCGGATGATATAGGAGAGGGTAGCGGTGGTCTCATCGCCGGACATCTCGCACAGGTGGTAGAAGCCCTCCCGGCCCTCGGTGTGGGCAGGGGTCTCGGCGGGAGGCAGCAGGTTGACCAGTTCCACGGCCATGAGAATGGCACTCTTCATCTTGTTTTTGGCGGAGCCGGGGTGGATGTTCACGCCATGAATGGTGATCTGAGCGCTGGCGGCGTTGAAGTTTTCATACTCCAGCTCGCCCAGCTCGCCGCCATCCACGGTGTAGGCCACCGCCGCGCCGAAGCCCGCCACGTCGAAGTGGTCGGCGCCGCTGCCCACCTCCTCGTCGGGGGTGAAGCCCACGGCAATGCGGCCATGGGGGATCTCGGGGTGGAGGGTGAGATATTCCACAGCGGACATGATCTCCGCCACGCCAGCCTTGTCGTCGGCTCCCAGCAGGGTGGTGCCGTCGGTGACGATCAGATCCTGGCCCACATATTTGGACAGGCTCTCAAACTCGGCGGCCTTCATGGTGATCTGCTTTTCCTCGTTCAGGAGGATGTCGCCCCCCTCATAGTGGACAATGCGGGGCTTTACATCAGCGCCGGGGGCGCTGGGGGAGGTGTCCATGTGGGCAATGAGGCCCATACAGGGGATGCCCTCACAGCCCGGAGTGGCGGGCAGCCAGCCGTAGACGTAGCCATACTCGTCCATGTGAGCGTTGTGCAGACCCATCTGACTCAGTTCCGCGGCCAGGGTTTCCCCCAGTACCTTCTGCTTTTCGGTGGTGGGAGTGGTCTGGCTGTGCTCGTCTGACTGGGTATCATAGGTGACGTACTTTAAAAACCGTTCCACAGCGTTCATGTTCTGCGTCCTTTCTCCCGGTTTCCGTTCCTTGCTCTTGACGGATACCGGGCAATGGAATAGACTAAACTAAATAGCACCCGATATTATACCATAAGAGGAGCCGGATTTCTATGGTGACGACGCAGGAATTTACCTTCCCCTCCAGCGATGGAGTCCATCTGGTGGGAGCCACCTGGTGGAAAGGGGAGACGGAGCGGCCCAGGGCCATCGTGCAGCTGGTCCACGGAATTTCGGAGTATATCGGCCGGTATGACGATTTTGCCCGGTTTCTGGCAGAGTGCGGCTACTGGGTGGTGGGTCATGACCATCTGGGCCACGGCCGCACGGCGACGGACCCGTCGGAGTACGGCTGGTTTGCCGACAAAGATGGGTGGAAGTATGTGCTGAAGGACACCCGCACCCTGCGGCGGTTAGCAGGGGAGGCCTGCCCGGAGGCTCCCTATTTTATCATGGGTCACTCCATGGGCTCCTTTGTGGTGCGGGGTTATCTCAGTTACTGGCCGGGTACAGTGGACGGGGCCATCCTGTCGGGTACAGGCCAGGAAGCGCCCGCCAAAGTGAACGCGGGGCTGGCCCTCTCCGGCCTGCTTCTGAAAACCAAAGGCCCCAGGGCCCACAGCAAACTGCTGGACAACCTGTCCGTTGGGGCCTACAACAAGCAGTTCAAGCCCACCCGCACCGGGGCGGACTGGATCTCCCGGGATCAGGCGGTGGTGGACGCCTACTGCGCCGATCCGCTGTGCCAGTTCCTGCCCACGGTGAGTATGTTCCACGACATGATGCACGGGCTCAATCTGCTGGCCAGGAAGAGCACTCTGGACCGGCTGGACCCAAATACGCCGGTATACTTCTTTGCCGGAGACCGGGACCCGGTGGGCCAGCAGGGCAAAGGTGTCAAAAAAGTGGCCCGCTGGTTCAAGGAGGCGGGTGTAAAGGATGTTGCTGTCAAGCTTTACCCGGAGGGCCGCCACGAAATGCTCAACGAGACCAACCACCAGCAGGTCTATGAGGATGTGCTGGCCTGGCTGGAGGGGCATTTAAAGAAGAAAGAGGCATGACAAAAGCGGCCGCGCACAGCGCGGCCGCTTTTCTTTGGGGGATTAGCCCGGAGGCCAGGTCATATCCCGGCCCGCCAGCACATGGAAGTGCAGGTGGTGGACCGACTGGCCCGCCTGCTCTCCGCAGTTGGACACCACTCGGAAGTCGGTGATGCCCAGCTGGGCGGTCACTTTGGAAATGACCTCAAAGATATGGGCCACCACGCCGGCATTGTCGGCGGTGATCTCGCCGCAGGAGCCGATGTGGGCCTTGGGGATCACCAGGAAATGGGTGGGCGCCTGGGGATCGATGTCATAGAAGGCAAAGACCTGATCGTCCTCGTAGACCTTGTTGGACGGGATCTCCCCGGCGGCGATCTTACAGAACAGACAGTCACTCATAGCAGGACCTCCTCATTTGTCAAGCTGGGTTCAGTATAGCACAGAAGGGTGGGCTTGTCATGCCTGAAAACGAAAAAAGGACCGCCCGACTGGGCAGTCCTTTTTCTATTGGTCAATCACACAGCGCGGGTGACCTTACCCGAACGGAGGCATCTGGTGCACACATAAACGTGCTTGGGCGTGCCGTTGACGATCGCCTTGACGCGCTTCACATTGGGCTTCCAGGGGCGGTTGGTGCGGCGGTGAGAGTGGGACACCTTAATACCGAACACGACACCCTTGTCGCAAAATTCACATTTGGCCATTCACTTATACCTCCTCGCTCGTCAGGATACGCTTACAAAAGCATCGAACGATATGATAGCAGAACTTTCGAAAAAATGCAAGTGCTTTTTTCAAAATGACTGGAATTTTTCTGCGGGGGCCTGTACACAGGTTCTTACCACACTGCTTCTTTTGGCAAATTGCCTTCCCGGTTGCAAATCGGGAGGAGAGAATGGTATAATAATGTCTACTGAATAAACCGCGATGCGGTTTATTCGCGCGGAGGTAGCCGCGCAATTTCATAAAAACAGCTCGAAGTGGCCGTTTTTATGAAATTCAGCCATTGTTACAATGCGTATTTCCGTTGGCGCGTCTCAACGCACCAACGGAAAGTGCGAGGGTTTTTGGACGAGATCGTCCAAAACCCTTGCACTTGAACAAAGCCATTTGGCCTTGAAAACCTTGGTTTTCAAGGTTTGTGGCTTTGTTCAGTACGCATTATAATAAAACAAATCGCTTTGAAATGACCGGCGGGGGACAACCCGCCTTTATAGGAGGAAGAGCTATGGAAAGCTTGTACACCGTCAAACTGGGCGAATTGATCAAAAAGTTTAATCTGGAGGTGCTCCGCGGGGCGGAGGGCTATGAGGACCAGGCTATCTGCACGGAGGACGTGAATCGTCCCGGCCTGCAGCTTACCGGATTTTTTGACTACTTCGATCCCCATCGGCTCCAGGTCATTGGCAAGGTGGAGGATACCTACCTCTCGGGCCTGACACCGGATCAGAGGCGGGAGAGCTTTGAGTTGCTGCTGAGCCAGGATATTCCTGCCCTTATCGTCTCCCGGGGCATTGATCCCTTCCCGGAGTGCATGGAAATGGCGGAGAAATACGACCGGACGGTGCTCCGCAGCCAGGACACCACCAGTGTGCTGATGAGCACCATCATTGCCTCCCTGAAATCCTACCTGGCCCCCCGCATCACCCGCCACGGTGTGCTGGTGGAGGTATACGGCGAGGGCGTGCTGCTGCTGGGCGAGTCCGGCGTGGGCAAGAGTGAGACCGCCATCGAGCTGGTGAAGCGTGGACACCGCCTCATCGCCGACGACGCGGTGGAGATCAAGCAGACTGTCACCGGCGGCCTGATGGGTACTGCGCCCGAGCTCATCCGCCACTATATCGAACTGCGTGGCATCGGCGTCATTGACGTGCGCCGCCTGTTCGGTATGAGCGCTGTTAAAGAAGAGGCGGAGATTGACATGGTCATCAGCCTGGAGCAGTGGAAGGACGGGGCCATGTATGACCGGCTGGGCCTGGAGAACCTGTACACCACCATTCTGGACGTACAGGTGCCCTCCCTCACCATTCCGGTGAAGCCGGGCCGGAATCTGGCGGTCATCATCGAGGTGGCGGCCATGAACAACCGCCATAAGAAGATGGGCTACAACGCCGCTCTGGAGTTCACCAAGCAGATCAACGAGCACTTTGACCAGGCCATGAGCGCCCAGATGAACAAGTAATCCCTCAGATCACGGCCCGCCGCGGCGGACTTCGGAGCCAGAGGCCCCGGAGCAAAGCCCGGCGGGCTTTTTAAAGGATGTGACCGCTCTTGACCTTTTTATCCCTGCCCTTCTTCTGCTTTTTTCCGGTAACAGCGCTGGGCTATTTTCTGCTGCCCCGGAAGGTGCGGAACCTGTGGCTGCTGTTGGCAAGCTGGTTTTTCTATCTGTGCGCCAAGCCGGTCTATCTCACCCTGCTGCTCTTTGTGATCCTCACCTCCTATGTGGCGGGAATCTCCCTAGGAAAGAAGAAAAAGCGGTGGGTGTTGGTGCTCTGCCTGCTGACCGACGTGGTACTGCTTTTCCTATTCAAATATGTCAACTTCGCCCTCTCTATGGTGGGAGAGGTTCTTCACGGCATGGGGATTGCCTGGAATGTGCCGGTACTGGACATTGTGCTGCCGGTGGGTATCTCCTTCTACCTCTTCCAGGCCATGGGCTATGTAATCGACGTATGGCGGGGCAAGGCGGAGGCCCAGGGAAATTTCCTGCTCCATGCCCTGTTTCTCTCCTTCTTTCCCCAGGTGGTGTCCGGCCCCATCGGCCGGGCAGGGGAGCTTACCCCCCAGTTCCGGGAACCGCACCCCTTTGACTGGGACAAGTTCCGGGAGGGTTTGGTGCGCTTTTTGTGGGGTGCCTTTAAGAAAATGGTGCTGGCTGACCGATTGGCGGTGCTGGTCAACACCATCTTCGGGGCACCGGAGACCTTTGGCGCGGTGCAGGTGATGGGAGCAGCGGTGGCCTTTTCCCTCCAGATCTACTGTGATTTCTCCTCCTACACCGACATGGCCCTGGGCGTGGCCCACAGCATGGGCTTCACCCTGCGGGAGAACTTTGACACACCCTATTTTTCCCGGTCCATTGCAGAATTCTGGCGGCGGTGGCATATGTCCCTGTCCAACTGGTTCCGGGACTACCTGTACATCCCCTTGGGCGGCTCCCGGCGGGGTACCGCCCGGAAATATTTGAATGTACTTATCGTTTTTGCGGTCAGCGGCCTGTGGCACGGGGCGGCCATGACCTTTGTAGTGTGGGGCGTGCTCAACGGCCTCTATCAGGTGATGGGGGCTGTTACTGCGCCCCTGCGGGATGGCGGGTACCGGCTGCTCCACATCAGGGAGGACGGTCCCTTCCGGCATGGAGTGCAGATCCTGATTACCTTCCTGCTGGCCACGGTGGCCTGGGTGTTCTTCAAGGCCAGTTCTCTGTCCAATGCCCTGGCGGTTCTGGGCGGGATGCTCCACGGCCCTCTGTGGGTGCGCCAGAGCATGGGCCTGGACCGGTGGGAGCTGCTGGCGGCAGCTGCGGGGCTTCTGCTGCTCTTGCTGGTAGATTTGTTGAGCAAGAGATACAATCTATGGAAGACATATTTGCAACAGCCCCGGCTGGTACGGTGGTGCATCCTGTGGGTGCTCCTCTTTGGTTGCCTGATCTTCGGCAGCTATGGAGCAGGGTATGACGCTCAGGATTTTATGTATGGATTTAGTTTTTAAGGAGGGGATACACCAATGAAGCGCCTGAACGAGGGGAAAGAGTGCTTCTTTGCCCTCCTCTTCCTGCTGCTGACGGCAGTGATGGTCAATTTTATCTCCGACGTTCTGCGGCCCTCACAGACCCTGTACGGAGCCACCTGGAGTGCCTTCCGGGCGGAACCGGAGGACAGCCTGGACGTGATCTATCTGGGCAGCTCCTTTGCCTACTGCGATTTCAACCCCTCAGTGGTGTACGATGCCTCCGGCCTAACGGGGTATGTGATGGCGGGTTCGGAACAGCCGCTGTCCATTACCTATTGGTATTTGAAGGAGATTTTCCAAACCCAGTCTCCCTCCGCCGTGGTGCTGGAGGGTACCTCTCTGTACTTTAAGCAGTATCAGAACTATACCCAGCAGAATGTGAGCCAAATGCCGTTCTCGGTCAACAAACTGGGCGCCATCTTTACGGCGTCTGAGGAGAACCTGCGGACCGGACTGCTCTTTGACCTGTCTCTCTACCACAGCCGTTGGAAGGAGATGGGCAAAAGCGATCTGAAAAAAGCGGTGGTTCCGTTACAGGGGGACTACTACAAGGGCTTTACGCCGGTGGATCAGGTGATGGACGGCGTGGGAGAAACGGTGGTGGAAGGTAACCGCACAGTGTCGGAGGAGGACTACGCCGCCAACCTGGAGTGGCTGGGCAAGATCCTGGCCCTCTGCCGGGAACACGGAGCCCAGCCCATCATTACCTTCAATCCCAGCTATACCCGCTGCACCCAGGAACAGTACGCCCGCAATACGGCAGACATTCTGGCTCTGGATGGGGAGACGCTGGTATACAACTGGTCGGACAGCTTCGAGGAGATGGGGCTGATCCCCACAGAGCATCTCTATGACGGCGGGCACCTGAACCAGGACGGAGCGGCTATTTTCTCCGCCTGGCTGGGCCGATTCCTGACAGACGAGGTGGGGCTGGTCCCCAGAACTCAGACTACGGAAAATACCGCTGCCTGGCAGGAATCTGCCGCCTGGTGGCGGGAGAAAAACCAGAGCTGACTTGAAAAACCTCCGGCTTCGGCCGGAGGTTTTGTCACGTTTGGCTTTGCCCAGGTGTATTCCAGGTGAACGCGTTCCAATCCACAAGGCAAGGAGGGAGGACCATGGAAGGACAGGACAGGGAGGCGCTGGCCCGGCGGCTGGTGGACACTTATTCCGATCAGCTGCTGCGGCTGGCCTACTCGCTGCTGAACAATGTGCCGGACGCACAGGATGTGTGCCAGGAGGCGCTGCTTAAGAGGCTGGGCCACGCCCCCATCTTTGAAAGCCGGGAGCATGAGCGGGCCTGGCTGATTCGGGTGACCATCAATCTGTGCAAAAATTTGCGGCGCAGTCCCTGGCGTACCCGGACAGTGGGGCTGGATACGGTGGCCGAACAGGCGGCTTTCCAACCGGAAGAGGGGGGCGTGCTGGAGGAGGTCCAGCAGCTGCCTGCCAAGTACCGGGAGGTATTGGTGCTCTATTATTATATGGGCTATGACACCAATGAAATTGCGGATATCCTGGGTATCCGGGCGGAGGCGGTACGGGCCCGGATGAGCCGGGCCAGACAGAAGCTGAGACTGGGATTGGAGGTACAGGGCTATGGCAAGCTATCGAGATGAACTGGACCGGCTGAAATTTTCGCCGGAGGAAAAGAATGAACTGACCCGCCGCCTGACGGCGGAGCGTGCGACCACGACGGCGCAGCGGATGCGCCTGCCCTACCGGGTTCTGGTGGCTGCGGTAGCGGCCATCTCCCTACTGGTGGGGGCGGTAGGCGCGGTATCTCTGGCAGGGGTATCTCCCGCCTTCCGGGAACTGCTTGGTATTACCGATGATGCTCAGGCCCAGCAGCTGGGTGCGGAGCAGTTGAATCTGGTCTTTGAGGATCAAAATGGCTCCGGTGCCTCCATTACCGTCAAAGAGGTGGTCAAGGATCAGGAGCAGGTCTATGTGCTGCTGGACTTCACCGCTCCGGCAGGGGTGGTGCTTCCCATACCGGAGGAGACGGCGGACGGCCGGAACTTCTGGCTGGGGGAGGAAGAGGGGGACTGCTCCGCAGCCTTCTATGGAGATGAGGCTTGCACCCAGCGGGTGGACCCCCGCAGCTGGGGCTGGGGGTTCCGGGCAGTGGACGATACGGATACCACCGACCAAGTGATCCCCCTGATGCTCCAGATTACCTGCGATGAGACCCTGCCTGAAGAAGCGACCTGGCTGAAGGTTACCCACCTGTCCAACCTGTGGGCACTGGAAGACGGGAAAGAGACCTGTGTGCTGTCCGGAATGGACTTTACCCTCGCCATTCCGATCGAGACCACGGCGGAGATCTACTCCTTTGAGGGGCGCTGCGGCGTAAATCTGAACGGCGTCACGCTGGCCACGGCAGAAAATCTGACCATCTCACCGGTCAGCGTGGCCATGGATCTGGTGATCCCCGACGGGGCGGCCTACGATGCTGCGTTCGAGGCCCAGGGCCCCTGGCAGGTGTATGTGCTGCTGGAGGACGGTACCCAGGTGTGGACCAAGTTTGAAAAGGGCGGCGGCGTTCAGGATGTGTTCCACGACGACGCGGGGCAGACCTTCTTCCGGGCTGACCACGTCCGCTTTGAGTTGGACTCCCCCGTTGATGTGGGCCAGATCAAAGATATTGTCTTTGTAGGCGACAACAGTCTGGTGTATGGGGAGGAAGAGAGTGACGCGGTGATCCACTTCCGCTTTACCCCCCACTATTTCCGTAATGAGACCTACTGGAACCAGGTCAATGAAGGGTGGAAGAACAGCTGAATCCAGATGAAAAAGAGCTCGGAATGATCCGGGCTCTTTTTCATTTTTTGCGGCGAAAAAATCCTTGCAAAACTGGAAACACTGTGATATTATATTCGGGCATGATTACGCACACCCGCGGACGGGGGGCCAGGTGCTTCCGCTTGGAGGTTGGCCGGCTCCGAATGAACCGGGTGGAGGAATCAACAATTAAAGGAGGAATTTTTACCATGGCAGTCGTATCTATGAAGCAGCTTCTCGAGGCGGGCGTTCACTTCGGTCACCAGACCCGTCGCTGGAACCCCAAGATGGCCACCTATATCTACACCGAGCGCAACGGCATCTATATCATCGACCTGCAGAAGACCGTGAAGAAGCTGGAGGAGGCCTACAACTTCGTCCGTTCTCTGGGCGAGTCCGGCCAGACCCTGCTGTTCGTGGGCACCAAGAAGCAGGCTCAGGAGGCTATCAAGGAAGAGGCTGAGCGCGTTGGTATGTACTATGTCAATGCCCGTTGGCTGGGCGGTATGCTCACCAACTTCAAGACCATGCGCGGCCGCGTGGAGCGTCTGAACCAGCTGAAGAAGATGCAGGAGGACGGCACCTTCGATATGCTCCCCAAGAAGGAAGTCATGAAGCACCTGGGCGAGATCGCCAAGCTGGAGAAGTACCTGGGCGGCGTCGTGGAGATGAAGAAGCTCCCCGGTGCTCTGTTCGTGGTTGACCCCCGCAAGGAGCGCAACGCCATCAACGAGGCCCGCAAGCTGAACATCCCCATCGTGGCTATCGTGGACACCAACTGTGACCCCGACGAGATCGACTATGTGATTCCCGGCAACGATGACGCCATCCGCGCCATCAAGCTGATCTCCGGTGTGATGGCCAACGCCATCCAGGAGGGCAAGCAGGGCCAGGACGCCGCTGAGGAGACCGAGAAGACCGAGGCCGCTGAGTAATTTACCCAAACAAAGGACAGGAGCGCCCGCCCGCGCGGGCGGGCGCTCCTTTTTATAATTGAGATGGAGGTAATGTGATCATGGCAATCACTGCAAAAGACGTACAGGCCCTGCGCGAGATGACCGGCGTGGGCATGATGGACTGCAAGAAGGCCCTCACCGAGGCCGAGGGCAACATGGACAAGGCTGTTGAGATCCTGCGCGAGAAGGGTCTGGCTGCTTCCCAGAAGAAGGCTGGCCGCATCGCCGCCGAGGGTATGGCTTACGCTACCGTGGTGGACGGCATCGGCGTGGTGGTCGAGGTTAACGCCGAGACCGACTTCGTGGGCAAGAACGAGAAGTTCGTCGACTTCGTGAAGGGTGTTGCCGCTGTTGTGGCCGCCAACAAGCCCGCTGACCTGGACGCTCTGATGGCTCTGCCCTACGGCAACGGCCGCACCGTGCAGGAGGAGCAGCAGGAGATGGTGCTGGTTATCGGCGAGAACATCAAGGTCCGCCGCTTTGCCTTCTTCACCGATGGTATCTCCGTGCCCTATGTCCATGCCGGCGGCAAGATCGGCGTGCTGGTGAACCTGGAGACCAGCCTGTCCGCCGAGCAGGTTGAGACCGTTGGTAAGGACGTGGCCATGCAGATCGCCGCTCTGAATCCCCGCTTCTGGGATAAGAGCCAGGTGGATCAGGCCACTCTGGACGAGGAGAAGAAGATCCTGCTGGTCCAGATGGAGAACGATCCCAAGATGGCTTCCAAGCCTGAGAAGGTGAAGGAGGGCATCGTGGCTGGCAAGCTGGGCAAGTTCTATAAGGAGAACTGCCTGCTGCAGCAGGAGTTCGTGAAGGACAACTCCATGACCGTGGAGCAGTATATCGCTTCCGCTGCCAAGGCTCTGGGCGGCGCTGTGACCTTCAAGAACGCTGTTCGCTTTGAGAAGGGCGAGGGCATCGAGAAGAAGCAGGAGAACTTCGCTGAGGAGATCGCCAAGCAGCTGGGCAAGTAATTGTGTACTTGTCCCCCCGCAAACAAGCACATTGTCCCTAAATAATGACTCACAAAAGAGTCCGAGGAAATTCGTTTCCCCGGGCTCTTTTTTTTATTTATTTTCTGTTTATGCCCGATTTTTGGCTTGATTTAGAACTGATTTAGAATTTTTTGAGAAAGAGATTGGGCGAGCAGCTTGTGGTCAAAATGGTTGGACAAATGACCGTTTTGGAAGGGATGATCACATGGTATCTAAGGGAAATGGCAATTAACTCAAAAAATTGACAGCGAAATTTGAATTAAATGAAAAATTTGCGGGTAGTATCATCAAATTTTTGATTTAATTCAATTTTTGGACGCAAAATTTTGAGCTAATTCCGTGCCATCATCAAAATTTTGAGTTAATTCAAAAAATTAAGATAAAAATTTGCTGATATAGAAAACTGATGGAGATATAAGCCACTGGGGAAACAAACTTTTTGGGGAGGGGTGTCGTATGGAACGCTTAGGTGAGCGCACACGAGACATCCGATTTTACAGTAACAAGAACGGAGATATCGTATGCCTGCACAGCAAGTGGGCGAGGAATTACGCACGATGGTTGGAGGAGCAAGCGTGGGTGCAGAGTTATCAGGTAGGTTGTCCTCTGGATGCCGACATCATGGGCCGCATATCACGGGCGGGCATACGCACGGACTACCTACAGACCGGGTGGGCTACCGACTTTGTCATCCGGTACGCTGATGGACACAAAGGCGTAAGAGAGCTAGTGCAGCGAGGACAGTTGAAGAAAAAGGCCCATGTAGAGCGCCTGGAGCTATCTCGCAGGTACTGGGCGGCGACCGATACGGAGTGGATGGTGGTGATCGTAGATGGATAGACCACTGCGCTTTGTGAAACGATTAGGCGCCATCTATCGAGTTTTGATTGAAACTCCAGCTGGCTGCTGGCTCATTAACTGTAACGGCCCCTCTCCACCATTTTTTGAGGCCGACCTACACAGATATGAGCGTGTACCAACGCCGGAAAGCTGGATATCAGAACAGATTAACACCCCGGCTCAGGTGGCCCGCCTGAAGATGATCCAACCGTTGCTTGATTGCACTGATTGTATCTCGGACAAGTCCTTGCGTTACCAGATGGCGGCAGAGGTTGCACAGCAACACAAGACCACAACACGCCGCATCCTGCGGCTGTACTACCGGTATCTTGCCACAGGACGACTCACGCAAAAGCGGACACAGCAGGCCAGCAAAAGCAATCAGATGATAGAGCGAGCAATCCGGCGGTACTATTTTGGTGCCAAACGGCTATCCCTAAGATCCGCTTATGAGATGATGCTGCTGGAGGACTATGTGGGACCCGAGGGAGAGATGGATAGCGATGCTCCGACATGGAGCCAGTTCCGCCACTACTACTATGGACACAGCTTGCACAAGGACCCTCAAAAGATCATTGCACGAGAGGGCCTTACCAAATATCAGAGAGACCACCGACCTGCATGGGGCTCCTCTGCCGGATGGCGGTCACAGCCCGGGAGCTATCAGATGGATTCCACACAGGCGGACATCTATTTGGTGTCCCGACAGGACAGATCCATTGTGGTGGGCAGGCCGTATATCTACTTGGCAGTAGATACGGCCACTCACCTGATTGCGGGTGTCTATGTCGGGTATAGCTGCGATGAAACCGCGGTGATGGCTTGTATCGCCCAAGCAGCATCTGACAAAGTGGAGTATTGTGCCCGCTATGGCATCGAGATTACAGCAATACAAGGACCGTCTCACAAAAAGTATCGAACATTTTTCTCAAAAATACCGATATGCGGATGAAGCGGAAGCACTCAAAATTGAAACCTTTATCTCAAAACTCAATTTTGAGCAGCCGGGGCAGCTGGCGATCCAAGAAGTTTGCCCATATCCCCATGGAAATGCCTACTTGTGCTTTTTAATGGGAACAGACGCCTTATTTGAGATTTATGTATTTGGCAAATATTCTGACATCATGAGCGATCATGATGCATGGGAAGTTTTCAGTCCATACCTGTTGCTTGTGGACGAGGATTTTATTCATTACACTTATATCAACGATGATGGCGAAGTCATGGAATCACAAGTATCGTGATGGCGGAGAAAGAGCGTGGACACCTATGAACAAAGAATCATTGACTGAAAAACTCCTGGACTTGGTCGAGGGGCGGGAAACTCCCGAAACCTGGAGGAGCTGGTGGGACGAACATGAGACGGAGTTGGAAGCCCTGCTGAGTCGGGGTGAATTTCTGAAGCTGAAGCCCTGCCGACATGGTTTCCAGTGGGTCCCGGTGTTTGGCAGCCAAAAGGGAGCCATCGCCATTCTGGAAAAGAGCGGCACTGCATTTGAGGCCAGCAATCTCTACCAGGAGCGGTATCTGGCCGAGCTGGACGCTTTCTGCAAAGAGCAGGAGCGAGTGCAGCGGGAAAAGCAAACGAAATTCAAGACCAACAACCCGGAGTTGTTTGGCCGATACCCCAAGTTCTCCAAAGCGTTGGCAAAGGTACTGGATCCCGCTGATGAGATCAGGCCTGCCGCTACGGAGGAGCAAATCGCAGGCCGAGAAAGAGCGCTGGACTTCACGCTCCCGTCCCAGGTGCGGGAGTTCTTCCTGCTGACCGCAGGCATCCAGGCGTCCACAGGCGTGATCCTTTCCCTTGCCGGGATGTTTGATCTGACCATCCATGGAGAGCGGTATTGTGTGCTGGGCGAGTTCTGGAAAGAAGCGGACGGCGACCAACTTCTGCTCCGCCCCGGAGAGGAAACCATCTGGTACTACGCCCATGAGCAGGACAAGGTAAAGCGCCTCTGCAATGATATGGCAGAACTGCTGGAGAAGAAACTGGCGAGATATCTCAATGAGCACTGAAAATATCGCCCATGAAAAACGCTATCGGGACTGGCGGGTGCAGTATATAAATGCGGTATAATGTTGACCAAAAAACTGACTTTAAAAGACGGTGAGTTCACTTGAGAGAAGACATTGAGAGCTTGGAGCACGACTTTTCCTTGATAGAAAACGGCTTTAAGGTTGAAGAAAAAAGAGCTTTGGATGATTATAAGGCTCATGATCGTGAATACATCAAAGAGTTGGCGCTTTTGGCGTACAAATCTGAAGTATATCAGGTAAGAATGTATGGCGTATTCCTTTTGGGCTACTTATCAGAAGATGATGACATTTTAGTATTCATGAGAGATGAGGTCTCGAAAGACGATGACTGGAGAGTTCAGGAGATATTAGCAAAGTCGTTTGATGAGTTCTGTAAGCGAAAAGGATATCAAAATGCTCTTCCAACGATTGATGAATGGATGAAAAGCAGCAATCCCAATACCCGGAGGGCTGTTACAGAAGGTCTGCGGATTTGGACGAGCAGACCATATTTCAAAGAGAACCCTATGGAAGCGATTAAACGGTTAGCTGGTTTGAGAGAGGATTCCAGTGAATATGTCAGGAAGTCGGTAGGTAATGCCTTGAGAGATATAAGCAAAAAATTTCCAGATTTAATTGAGGCTGAACTAAATCGTTGGAAATTGGATAGGAAAGAAATCAATCAAGTATATAAATTGGCAATCAAATTTATTAAGTAGCGAATTCCATTTTGTTTGAGAGACGCTTCTGCCAAAGTCAAGGATACTAACAACCGCAGAGAGGAGACAATCCCCATGTCAAACAGCCGGGTAGCCACTTGGAGCGGAATCCGAAACAAACTGGAGAATGATTACCTGTGCCCGGCGCTCCGGGACCGCATCCAGTATTTTGCCACCAGCTACTGGGAAAGCCATGACCAAACAGGCCGGGCGGCCATTCGATTGGACGGCGTGGAGGTGCTGCGAAGCAACTACTATGCCTATGAACAGCATTATTGGAACAGATATCAGGCCCTGCGGCGGGAGGGTGTCGGAGAGGTCGACCCGAAGGCCCCCTTCCGGCTGGCCCATGAAGGGACGCTGAACGACGGCTGTTTTGACAACGGTTTTTTCTATGAGGCGTTTCACAAATTTGACAACCAGAGCATTGAGAAAAGCCTCGTCAGTGGGAATCCTCTTGTCCGCATCTTTGCCCTCCTGGACCGCAGGCTGGGAAAGCGCCGCCTGCTGCCTTTGGAGGAATCCATGGAGCAAGAACTGGACTGGGTGCGGGCCTTCTATGTGATCCGGATGCAGGCCGAAGGGTTAATGGAAAAGGAATAACATTCAGGAGGAACTGCCATGTCACAGATCGCATCCTTTTATCTTCTCAAAGACGGCCGGCGGCAGGAACTGTCCAATGGCGACTGCTCTGGCGCGGTTTATATGGCCATCTGGGACTGGTGTGAGAGCGAGCTGGATTTGGATGTCCGTTTTCCTGCTCCCCAGACGGAGGACACCCTGGACTGCGCTCTGCTGGAGGGAGGGCTGGCGTCTAATGTGCTGGCAGCCCTGCGGGAGCAGGACCTCCCGGAGCTGGCCGCTAAAATTGCCCCAGACTGGGATCTACTCACCGAGGCGGTACAAAGCGGACTTGAAACGCTGCGCTCCCATCTGGAACTGGTGCAGGGCGACGCTGCCCTGCTGTATGAAATGACTTGACGAGACTATGCCCATGACAAGGATACAGGTTAAGAAACGGAGAGAAATACCATGGTGAGAGATGGACTTGTGTTCAAAGATGAGGGTGGTCAGGTCATATTCAACCAGTACAGCTTCTGTGAACTGGTGAAGCACCTGCTGGTGGGGCTGGTGGGGATCTCCTATGAGGAAGCATCTCAGATAGTGGAACGCTCACCGCTGGCAGAGCCAGTGGCCGATGCCTTGCGAGTGGCGATATTCAGCCATGACCTGCCTTATTACTGGGCTATGTTTTTCTACTATGGGAACGGTTATTGGTGGAAAAGGGGTATTCCGGCGCAGCCAGAGGATATGGATGCCTATGAAGCTCTGGAAAATAAGATCATGGAGAAATATGACTTAAAGGAACCCTTTGAGTGGGAATAAGAGGTGAAATTTATGTGGGAGAAGCAAATGTATGAGCTGCTTGATAAACTGAGCCAAATCAATTATGAAGAACTCGATATAGACGATTTCCTAGATCAAAGAGAGTGTGATCCTTTTGACAGTGAATGGGTCAGGGTTTATCAGGCTCTCGAAGAACTGAAAAAGGGAAAAACAGTTGCTGATACCCGAGAAATAGAGAAGAAAGCATACATCACCGTCTACGAAAAATCGGAGAATGATGAGTTGGCAGGGTACATCTCTGAAGACTTTGGACTGATTGCAGACAGCAAACGGTTGGGCTACTCGGACAAATGGCTGGAGAAGCTGATTTCCTGCTATGAAAATGCAAGGATACCTTGCGGGGAACTTTGAGGGAGGTATTGCCATGGGACTTGATATTTACGCCGGAACACTGACCCGGTACTATGCTCACAATTGGAAAACCGTTGTTCAGCAGTGGGCGGAGGAAAACGGATACGCCTTTAACCGGATCACGCCGGATGGAGAAGCTGCTGATAACGAGGAAGAACTGTCCCCGGCTGAGGTCCAGGCGGCGGTGGAGAACTGGCGGGATCAGATCTTGAGCGCCATTTCTCAGCCTGGCCGGCCCCCCTATGCCCCCTGGCCGGAGGATAATGAGAAGCCCTATTACACCGACAAGCCGGATTGGGATGCCTTCGGCGCTATGCTGCTGGTGGCCGCCTGCCATACATATGATGAGCCGGTGCCCCCCACTGTGGAGAAGGACTGGAACTTCGGAGAGCATCCTCTGATCGCCCGCCTTGGATCGGATGAGGAGCGAGTGTGGTCCCTGTTCCGTGGGGCAACTTGGTGGCTGCCTCTGGCGGATGCCTTCTTCTTTCAGGCGCCTCTGCTCACCGATGATCAGGCGATGATCGCCACCCTGGGTGGACTGCGGAAGGAGCTGGAGAAGCTGAACCAGTTGGCGTGGCAGGCCGATGAGGATACCATCCTTGATTGGGCAGACACGGAGGGATACCCGGTAGACGGAACCGTGGGCCCGAATGGACAGTATAGCAAGGCGGACATCCCGGAACACACCCAGTATGACACCCAATCCCTTGCCAAGTTTGCCTTCTCCATGTTCTGGCGTGCCATGCGGTTTGCCGAGGAACAGCAGGTGCCCATTTTGCTGGATTACTGAGGAGAGATTTTATGGGATATGATGTAAGTTTTCACCCAATTTCACCGGAAGAAATGCGGGAATGGTATTTCACCCCGCTTACCTGGATACAGCAGGGGCAGGAGGAAAAGGTGCTGGCCCTTGCCGCGCAGCACGGAATGGAGGATTTCTACGCGGAAAAATATCTGGACACCCTGCGAGTCGGGGCGGAGACAGAGCCTGATGAGTTATTTGATAAGAGCCATGGCTTTTACATTGCGGTGATCCAAGGCTTCTTCCGGGACTACTATTACACTAGAGGGAGCAGTTTTTCCCTTCTGATGGAGGAGAAGCCGGAATATGTCCGGTACTTCACCCCATGGGCGCAGGTGGTGCCAACAGCCTTTCCCAATCCGGCAGAAAATCAGATCATCGAAAACTACTGCTCCGGTGTGTACCTGTCTCGGGATCAGGTCACACAGCTCCTCCGGGATCTGGAGCAGGAACCAAAGGTGCTGGAAGATCTGGAGGGAGTTTGGAGCGATGGGCAGCTTGCGGTGCTGAAAAAGGCGCTTGTCGCTGCGGCAGAATTGGGTGTCGGTTTGCTGGAAGCCACTGAGGTGGTGGAACCTAACCCTATCCGCCCCAATGAGAGTACGAGCTACTCAAACCTGTACCACTGCGACCGGGATGGGGTGTATCTCTACATGGATGCCGCCAGCAGGCAGATCGAGGATGCCATCAGGAGAAGTGAGGGACAAGTATGAGCAATAAAGTGTTCCAGCAAAACTTGAATGACAAAAAAGGCCGCCAGCCTGGTGGCCCCTATCTCATTCAGATGCTGTTCAAAGAGCCGGTGGATATGCCGGACAAGGACGAAATGACCGCTGTAATGGAAAAGCACATTGGCGCTGTAGAGTGTTTTTGCCGTGATAAAAAGATGGCTGGCTTTGCCGCCCTGGATCATATCGCGGAATTTCAGGATGGCAAATGCCCGGTGCAGCTGATGGTGATGAAATGCGACAAGTTCAAGGGCAAAGGCTTTGACGCCTTCCTGATGAGTCAGATGTGGGACTGCCAGGAGGACCGGGAGCGGATATTCAAAGAGTGCCGGTATCAGGTAGTGGCCACCGATATGCTGACGGCGGCGCTCCCGGCGCTGGAGCGGGCCAACCTGGACGCCGACTTCGTGGAGGCCCTTGCGGAGCTGTACCCCACCTGTGAGGCATTCTATTTCCAGAACTGCGGCAAGCTCCTGCTGGCGGAGGATGTGCGTTCCCACCAGATCGAAGGCTCGGATCGTTTCATCCGTTTTGGCGTCAATGTCCGTTTCTTCAACATTGAGGGTACCGAGGATATGCTCATCGATACGGTGGGCATGAGTACCCTGTTCCTGCCGGATCTCCAGTACCACTTCCACGACATGGATCCCAATTGGGTGGTAAACCATGCCTACAATGTGGCGTCCTATATTCTGGAGCATAACAACCCTATTAAGGATGGGGAAACGGTAGACGGCGTAGCGGATGGCCAAATGAGTCGGGAAATCCAGTGGAAGTGCCAGTATGAGGATGCCCTGATCCAGCCACCCAGAGGAGTGTTGGACATCCATATGGGAGAATTTGCTGCTGGGCAGCGGTAAAATATAGTGCGTTTGGAGCAGATAGGGATGCTTTTCTTATATACAAAAGAGTAGGGGCATATTGCTTTTTGACTTGCGCCATCATGCTGCGTATTTTTGGCTCATGCAGTCGTGACCTGTTGTTAAAAACAGCAGACAGACTTCTCGTTGCTCACAACATGAGCCAAACCAATCAAACTGTTGTGTGCGACACTATAGTTCTCCTTAATCATCTTTTTGTGTAAAAGATCTGCCTACACACTGAAAGGGTTACTCTGAGAGGGCCTAAAATATGAGTTTGTGATATCGCATATAATACTTATGTTTTTACTTTACAGATAATCAGCATTGCATCACGAACTTCACTTTGAGAGAGTGTCCCAAATTGTCTGACAGACCTTTTCTCGCTTTGCAAAAATAAAGCTGATGTGTGGGTACATGGCCTGATGCCGCAATACCTGTTGGTATAAGTGGGTTCCAACAAAAGTCTGATTTTTAAATGTGAACTGCCAATGGGATAAATCCGAAATCTGTACCACATGATCGTCTGGGGCAGTACCAATCACATACACCAGTTGTTTACCAGCTATTTGTGTAAGGAGTGCGGCATTTTCATAGGATTGTCTGTTTTGAGATCCTGCAAAATCCTTGTAGAGCTCCAGGATGTTATCTTTGCGGTCTACAATAACATTACTGCCTGACAAAGTATAATCTCCAGCAGGTAAGTACTGCGGCAGGATGATGACGCCATGTTCTGCGCACCAATCGACCATGGGAGATTTACCTTCGCGGCTGTCGCTACTAAGTACGGGCAGCCCGGACAAGTTTGCCAGCAGCAATGCGTGCCGCCAGTTAGGATCGCCCTGCCGCCAGCCACCTTCAGTCCCAACACGGATATCATCTGGAGTAACCTGATAAGCAGATGCTGGCAATGATCTCCTTACACCTATATATCTGGTACCCATCCGACGATGGAGCTCCAGACATATATGATGTCCCACTGATTCCACCAACGATTGTATCCTAGTATGTCTGCCGCGATTGAGCGCATCCAGTGCACACCGGATGGCAGTGGTACCTCTGTGCTTATCCAGTCTCCAGACCAGAGGCCACTTACCGGTCTGCTGATACATATAGGTAGCCCATCCTACACATGGGCCAACCGATATGTCATAGCGGATATAATAAGCCGCATCATCCTGCATAACTGCAAGAATTTTTACTCGATAGATACCATCCATTGGGATCTTAGGTGGGTACATTGACTTGCCTCCCAAACATATAGATTTAAGTTACTGACTGATTATAGGCAAGACAACTCAAATCTATCGGCAGACAATTTCTTTATGATTCACTCTTGAAGATCCACCCCAAAGATGTTAAGATTTTTTAAAAGAAACGAATTCCCCTTGGGTACCTTGTACTTGTCCCCCCGCAAACAAGCACATTGTCCCTAAATAATGACTCACAAAAGAGTCCGAGGAAATTCGTTTCCCCGGGCTCTTTTTTTATTTATTTTCTGTTTTAAGCCCGGTTTTTGGCTTGATTTAGAACTAATTTAGAATTTTTTTGAGAAAGAGATTGGGCGAGTAGCTGGTGGTCAAAATGGTTGGATAAACGACCAGGTTGGAGTGGGATGACCACAAATTGCATCAGAGAAACGAAGTGCCGGGCACGCAAGTGTCCGGCGCTTTTCCGTGCTGATGAAGTTCTCCTGTACCCGCCTGCCCTTGACGCAGACAGGAAAAGCCCCTATAATGAAGGCGTTCCAACAGGCAAAGTGCAGATAGGAGGGCTGTCATGCCGGAAGAGATCAAGATCCTGAACCTGGCCGATGTACCGGAGTATATGGAGGAGGTTTCCCAATGGCTGTGGCTGGAGTGGGCCAAGGCCGACGGGTATTCTCTGGATGAGATCGTTTATCGCACAAAGTATGCTTCCCAGCGGGACACGGTGCCCCAGATGCTGGTGGCAGTCATGGGAGACAAGCCGGTGGGTGTGGTGTCCCTGTGGCTCAATGACGCCAAGACCAGACAGGATCTGTCGCCCTGGATGGCAACTCTGTATGTGAAGGATGAGTACCGCAATCTCCACATCGGACAGCGGCTCCAGGCGGCCAGCATTGAGGCTGTTAGAGCGCTCAAACGTTACCCTTGCCTTTATCTTATTACCAAGTTGGAGAACTACTACGAGAAGATCGGCTGGAAGTTCGTGGACCGTATCCCGGTGGGTGAAGGCGCCACGGAAAAGGTATACCGTTACGATCTGTGAAACTAAAAACCACATGAAACGGGCCTGCCGCATTTGCGGCGGGCCCGTTGTTGTTTCAGAGATGAGACAAATCGGAGGTGAGGGTAAAGCGGTTTCTCTCCACCACCAGCAGCCCGTCCCGCTGCATTTTGCTCAACTCGTTGGACAGAGCGCTGCGCTCCACGTTCAGATAGTCGGCCAGCTGCTGACGGTTGAAGGGAACAGTGAAACTGGGGCTGCCGCTCCGGCGGGCCTGGTAGGACAGATAGGAGAGCAGACGCCCCCGGATGGTTTTGGAAGCGGTGTGGAAGATCTTCCGAGACAAATTCAGATTTTTCTGGGCGGACAAAAGGAGCAGGTTTCGGATCAGCTTGCTGTGGTGGGCGCAGGTATGGGGGCATACTTGTAACACTCGTTCAACATTGAGGAAGAGTACCTGGCTCTCCTCTGCTGCCACTACATCCACCATCAGAGGTTCTCCCGGTACACAGGCATAGGTTTCGGCAAAAATCTGTCCAGGGCCAATTTTGTCCAATACAGTGGTGTTGCCCCACAGGTCGTCGGTCTGGATCAGTATGCTGCCAGAGAGCACCATGCCCAGATCAGTGACATAATCTCCGCTATGGTAGATCTGCTCCCCCTTGGCATATCCTCGCTCCATTGCGCCGAGGCAGTTCAGCATAGCCTCCGCCTCCAGGGAAGATGTTCCCCGGAACAGGGCGGTGTTGGCCAGCAAGGTTCCCTTCATATTTCTCTCCTGAGTGTTGTTTTAACAACAGACTTGTTGTTGATATTATACTATACTAAGCCCGCAACGGCAAGCGGGCCGTGCAAAACCAGGAGGGCTTATCAATGGAACACAATATGTTTTGCTATCAGTGCCAGGAGACCGCCGGCTGCACCGGCTGCACCCGGGTGGGTGTTTGCGGCAAGACCGCCGATGTGGCGGCTATGCAGGATCTGCTGGTCTATGTGACAAAGGGGTTGTCCGCGGTGACCACCGCCCTGCGGGCGCAGGGCCTGCCGGTGGAGCAGGCGGTCAATCACCTCATCACCCTGAATTTATTTACCACCATCACCAATGCTAATTTTGATAAGGAGGCCATTGAGGTCCGCATCCGTGCCACCCTTGAGGCCAAGGCGGATTTGCTGGCCCGGGTAAAGGAACGGGAGAGCCTGCCTGAGGCCGCCCTGTGGGACGGCTCCGGGGATTGGACGGTCAAGGCTGCCCAGGTGGGAGTACTGTCTACTGAAAATGAGGACATTCGCTCTCTGCGGGAGCTCATTACTTACGGCCTCAAGGGCCTGTCCGCCTACTCCAAGCACGCCAATGCGCTGATGCAGGACGATGACGAGGTGGACGCATTCCTTCAGCGGGCTCTGGCGGCTACCCTGGACGACAGCCTTACTGCTGATGACCTGGTGGCCCTGACTTTGGAGACCGGCAAATACGGCGTTCAGGGTATGGCTCTGCTGGACCAGGCCAACACTGGGGCCTACGGCAATCCGGAGATTACCAGGGTCAATATCGGCGTGGGCAAGAATCCGGGTATTCTGGTATCCGGCCACGATCTGAAAGACCTGGAGCAGTTGCTGGAGCAGACCCAGGGCACCGGCGTGGATGTGTATACCCACTCGGAGATGCTGCCTGCCCATTACTACCCCGCCTTCAAGAAGTATTCCAACTTTGTGGGTAACTACGGCAATGCCTGGTGGAAGCAGAAGGAGGAATTCGAGTCCTTCCATGGCCCCATCCTTATGACCACCAACTGCATCGTGCCGCCCAAGGAGAGCTACAAGGACCGGCTGTATACCACCGGAGCCACCGGATTCCCCGGCTGCAAGCACATCACCGGCGGTGTAGGGGAGAAGAAGGACTTCTCCGCCCTCATCGAGCACGCAAAGAAATGCGCTCCCCCTGAGGAGATCGAGACCGGCGAGATCGTGGGCGGCTTTGCCCATGCTCAGGTGCTGGCTCTGGCCGACCAGGTAGTGGAGGCTGTTAAGAACGGCGCCATCAAAAAGTTCGTGGTTATGGCGGGCTGTGACGGCCGGGCCAAGAGCCGGAACTACTACACCGAGTTTGCCAAGGCCCTGCCTCGGGACACGGTGATCCTCACTGCCGGCTGCGCCAAGTACAAGTACAACAAGCTGGACCTGGGGGACATCGGTGGAATTCCCCGGGTGCTGGACGCAGGCCAGTGCAACGACTCTTACTCTCTGGCGGTCATTGCCCTGAAGCTGAAGGAGGTTTTTGGGCTGGACGATATCAACGACCTGCCTATCGTGTACAACATCGCCTGGTATGAGCAGAAGGCGGTCATCGTGCTGCTGGCGTTGTTGTACCTGGGTGTGAAAAACATCCACCTGGGGCCCACACTGCCCGCCTTCCTCAGCCCCAATGTGGTCAAGGTGCTGGTGGACAACTTTGGTATCGCCGGCATTGGTACCGTGGAAGAGGATATGAAGCTGTTTTTTGGCAAGAACTGAATAGAAAATCCGGCAGGCCATGCCTGCCGGATTTTTTTATCGATTGAGATACCAAACGCCTAGGTTAAGGTAGGCGGCAAAACTCACCCACAGCAGGTAGGGGAACAGCAGCCAGGCGGCAATGGGGTCAATCTTGCGGAAGGTGAGGAACAGCCAAAGGATCAGTGCCCATAGCACCACCAGCCAAATAAGGGCAAAACCGAAGGCTTGGAGATTGAAGAACAGGATGCTCCAGAAAAAATTGAAGGCCAGTTGTACGACATAGAGCACCAGCCCCCGGGTTCGGAGATCCGACGGCGGTGAGAGCCAGATCCGGGTAGCGGCGATGGCCATCAGGGCAAAGAGAATGCCCCAGACAATGGGAAAGACGATGGCAGGCGGAGACAGGGGCGGCTGTATAATGGACTGACTGTAGGCCTGAGCTCCGTCCCGGGTGAGCCAGCCGGAGAGAAAGCCCACTCCCTCCGTAACGAGGATAAACAGGGCATAGATTTTCCAGGGAACTTGTTTCATATTGTATCACCTGGAGTCAGTATATACAGAGCCGCGCCCCATTATACCTTACGGGCCTTCGATATCCATGGCGGCCATCTGGGTCTGGGAGTTCCCGAATTGCGCGCCCCGGCTCAGCCAGTACCGGTTGGCGGCCCGCAGGAACAATCCCTTTGTCAACGGCATGGTGATGGAAAGCTGAACAGAGCGGCCTTTTTGAATGGATCGGGCCAGCTTTTGGATCTTTCGACGAGCCATCCCCATAAACGGAGTGGTGGGGAAGGCCTCGCCGCAGCCCATCCGCAGAACACTTCCCAGCTTATGCCCGCCCCGTTTACAGAAGAGCCGGATCATGTCTATCGCCACATCGTTCTGATGGGGCTCCCGAAAGCCGCAGTTAATGATCACATGGACGGTAAGGGGGGCGGTAGGTTGCTCCAGCATGGCCTTCAAAAATTCCATCAGACCGGAAGGTAGGCCATCGGTATAGAGGGGAAAAACCAGCAGCAGGTCGGAGCATTCCCTCAACTGTTCCAGGCAGGCGGTGTGCTGCCGCTGGAGCACGCTGTACTGTTCATATGAGCCGGACCAGGCGGACAAAAAGGCCTGAATGTATTGCTTGGAGTTGGATTTAGGGGCCCGGGGGCTGCCGTTGATAATCATCAGTTTGCCCATGTCTGTACCACCTTTCCGGCCAGCGCTTCCGCCTGGGCCTGGGAGTCCGCGAAGTGAATGGTGTAGTGCTCCGCCAGCGTGTTCAGAGCATTGCGGGCCAACCAGCGGTCGAACACAGCTTGTTCCTCCTTATCCTGAGCTCCGTAGGCCACCACCGTCAGTTCTTTTGGCTTCACGGCACGCTGGACGTGGTGACTTTCTCCGTGGTGAAGGCGGATAAAGGCCTGTTGATTGGGGAGGGAACGCTCCATCAGCCGCTTCATAGGCAGATCATAACAGCCTAGAAATAAGTGACTGACCACTAGTAACCGGTCACAGCGGGCAATATCAGGGTAGATGGACGGGGCGTCATCCCGAATGACGCAGCGGCCCGGTGTCTTGATCCAGCAGCTAAAGCAGCCAACGCAGGGAGCAATCGCCTGTTCCGCCACGTTGACCAGCCGCAAATCACTACCTGCGGGCAAGGAAGAGAGGGGGCAGTCTGTCAATATCAGGTCCATGGGTATGCTACGCTCCTTTTTTCTGTGGGTATACAACAGCTAACAGTATATCATAGATGAGACGGAAAACCTAGTAAAATAATATGAATAAAGAAAAAAGAAGGACCTGCTGTCGGGAGGGGCAGCAGGTCCTTAGATCAGTGAGCTCAAAGGTCGGCGCACTGGGCCTCAATGGAGGCCTCACAGTCCTTCATGGCCTGAAGGGTGCGCTCCAGCAGGTCGTTCAGTTCCCAGCCCAGCAGTTGGGCGCCCTGGGCGATGGTTTCCCGGGAGCAGCCGGCGGCAAAGCGTTTGTCCTTGTACTTCTTTTTCAGACTGGATAACTCCATATCCTGCACGCTCTTGGAGGGACGCATGAGGGCGGCAGCCCCGATCAGGCCGGTGAGCTCGTCGACAGCAAAGAGAACCTTCTCCATCTGGTGCTCCGGCTCTGCGTTGCCCTCGGTCATACCCCAGCCGTGGCTGACCACCGCGTGGATGAGGGCGGGGTCCAGGCCTTGCTCCTCCATGATCTCCCGGACCTTGACGCAGTGCTCGTCGGGATACTGCTCAAAGTCCAGATCGTGGAGGAGTCCTGCTGTGGCCCAGAAGTCAGCCTCCGTCTCATAGCCCAGCTGACGGGCAAACCAGCCCATGACAGCCTCTACGGTAAAGGCGTGACGGAGATGGAAGGGTTCCTTATTGTATGTTTTCAGCAGGTCCAGGGCCTGCGCGCGGGTCAATTCCATGATAACGGCCTCCTTTTGTGCTTTGTCACATTATAGCACAGAAGAACGCCCGATGCAAAGCAATGTGCAGACCTATGGCTGCACCGGCGGAGGAAGAAAGGTTTGCCCGCCGATACCCTCCAGAGGAAAGAGGGGCGCGTGGTAACGGGCAGCAAAGCGCTCCAGCTGGTCCATGGAGTCAATCTGGCGGTATTGAGCGCTGATGCGGTCCTGTACATGAGCGGGCAGGTGGTCAAAGTATTCCTGCGCTCTGGAATCGTGGCGAAACAGGACATAAAGATCCCTGTAATATGCTCTCATCATATCACCCCGAAGTTAGGATGTGCGGTATGAAGCTGCTCTATAGGTGGAAAAATGAAGGAGTTGCTGCAAGAATAGGTTCGTCGATTTGGCCAGGGAAAAAGATGAATGAAAAATAGGTGCTGATATTTGCGGCAAACCTGGAAAAAACGACACTCTGAAAAGGCAATCAAAATAGAATGATAGTTTACATAATTAAATGCATGAGAGGCGGAAATATGAGGGCCAGAATGGAGATGTCTGATTTGTGGATGAATTTGTCCACATATCCACAGAGATTTCCACAATGGGAAAAAGAAGAAAAAGGAAACTGCCTGGTTTTCGGTAACATAATGCAAAAATAAGGCGCAGATGAAAGAACACAGAGGGCACCTTTCAAAGTGGGGTGGCGAAAAAGGCGTGCACAAGAAAAGCACTTGCGGTTCCCGGAAAACCGGTATAAAATAAGTTGAATAAACATTACAGTGTAAACTGGGAGGAATGTTACACCTATGGAACAGGCAAAGGTATACTACTCTGACCTGCGCTGTCAGCCTGGGAAAAACCTGCTGAATAAGTTGGAGAAGCTGATCCGCACTGCCGGGATCGGCGAGATCGATTTTGACCATAAGCTGGTAGCTATCAAGATGCACTTCGGAGAGCCGGGCAATCTGGCCTTTCTGCGGCCCAACTACGCGAAAGTGGTTGCGGATGTGGTAAAGAGTCTGGGCGGCGTGCCCTTCCTGACCGACTGCAACACCCTGTATCCCGGCCGGCGAAAGAATGCCCTGGAGCATCTGGATGCCGCTTTTGAGAATGGTTTCTCTCCGCTGTCTACCGGCTGTCAGGTTATTATCGGCGACGGCCTGCGTGGTAACGATGATGTGGAGGTGCCTGTGGAGGGCGCGGAGCACATCACCACGGCCAAGATCGGCAAGGCCATTATGGAGGCTGATGTGATCATTTCTCTGTCTCACTTCAAGGGTCATGAGCAGACCGGCTTTGGCGGCGCCATCAAGAACCTGGGCATGGGCTGCGGTTCCCGCCGGGGCAAGATGGAGCAGCACGCTCAGGGTAAGCCGGTGGTTGAGCAGAAGCACTGTGTGGGTTGTCGGAAGTGTTCCGCCCAGTGTGCCCATGATGCTATCTCCTACGGGGAGGACCGGAAGGCTTCCATTGATCAGAATAAGTGTGTGGGCTGCGGGCGCTGCATCGCAGTGTGCAACGCCGACGCCATCCACGCGGGCTACGACGCCGCCATGGAGGAGCTGAGCTGCCGTATGGCGGAATATGCTAAGGCAGTGGTGGACGGCCGTCCCCAGTTCCATATCAGCCTGGTCATCGATGTGTCCCCCTACTGTGACTGCCACAGCGAGAATGATCTGCCCATCCTGCCTGACGTGGGGATGTTTGCTTCCTTCGATGCCGTGGCGCTGGATCAGGCCTGTGCCGACGCCTGCCTGCGTCAGACTCCCATCCCCGGCTCCGCACTGGATGAACAGATGCACCGGTCCGGCTTCTGCGACCACCACGACCACTTTATCAACAGTATGCCGGAAACGGACTGGAAGGTTTGTCTGGCGCACTGTGAAAAGATCGGTGTGGGTACCCGTGCCTATGAGCTGATCGAGGTAAAATAACGCCCAAAGAAAGGAAGATTTGACATGGACGTAAAGGAGATTCTGGCCCACTGTGACCACACGCTGCTCAAGCAGGAGTCTACCTGGGGGCAGATCAAGGCTGTGTGTGACGATGGCCTGAAGTACGAGTGTGCCTCCGTCTGCATCCCCGCCTCTTTTGTCAAGCAGGCAGCTGACTATGTGGGAAATGATTTGAAGATCTGCACCGTCATTGGTTTCCCCAACGGCTACTCCACCACCGCTGTTAAGGTCTTTGAGACTGAGGACGCTATTCGCAATGGCGCTGATGAGATTGATATGGTCATCAATATCGGCTGGGTCAAGGACCAGCGGTGGGATGACCTGCTGGAGGAGATCAAGTCTATCAAAGCCTCCTGCCAGGGGCGCATCCTGAAGGTCATCGTGGAGACCTGCCTGCTCACCCAGGAGGAGAAGGTAAAGATGTGCCAGATCGTCACCGAGGCGGGGGCCGACTATATCAAGACCTCCACCGGCTTTTCTACCGGCGGCGCTACCCGGGAGGATGTGGCCCTCTTCAAGGCCAACGTGGGTCCCCAGGTGCGTATCAAGGCCGCTGGCGGCATCCGCACCCTTCAGGATGCTGAGGACTTCATCAACCTGGGCGCCGACCGCCTGGGTACTTCCGCCATCGTCAAGCTGGTAAAGGGCCAGACTCCTCAGGGCTACTGAGCTGGTCCAATCGTTCAGAACACAAAAAGGCTTCCCTGCACGACAGCGCAGGGAAGCCTTTTTAAGCTTATTCAGAAAATCAGGAAACCTGTGACACAGGTCAAATCCGATCCGCCAGGGAGACCGCTTTTGAGTCAAGCGTTTGAATCCTGACAGAGCGGCCCCCGCCAAAAGCCGGGGGCCGCTCTGTTTGATGAGGAAGAAGGAAAAAGGATAGGTTTAGTCTTTGACTGCGGACTGGAGATAACCCTCCACGCCGGAGGCGGTGGACAGGCTCATGGCCTCTTGGGTTACCTGGGCTGCCTGGGCAGCGTGCCAGCGATGGATCTGAGCACGGGTAGCCAGTACAGCGGAGGAACTGACGGAAAACTCATCCAGTCCCCAGGTCATGAGCAGGGGGATGAGCCGGGGATCGGCGGCAGCCTCGCCGCACATACCCACCGGAATACCAGCCTCTTTGGCGGCAGTAATCACGCTGCGGATGGAACGGAGCACAGCGGGATGGAAGGTGGTGTACAGATTTTCCACCTGGGCATTGCCCCGGTCCACTGCCATGGTGTACTGAGTCAGGTCATTGGTGCCGATGGAGAAGAAGTCGCACTCCCGCGCCAACAGGTCAGCGATGAGGGCGGCAGCGGGAGTCTCCACCATGATACCCAGGGGGATGTCCTTGTGGTAGGGCAGACCCTCAGCTTCCAGCTCGGCCTTGCAGGTCTCCAGCAGAGCCCGGGCGCCGCGGATCTCCTCCAGAGAGGTGACCAGGGGCAGCATAATCTTGATGTTCTTTTCCTCGGCGCCTGCCCGCAGCAGGGCCCGAAGCTGGACCTTGTACAGGTCGGGGTTGTCCAGGCAGTAGCGGATGGCCCGGTGGCCCAGGAAGGGGTTGTCCTCGTGTGCCATCCCCAGGTACTCTACCGCCTTGTCGCCGCCTACATCCAGGGTGCGGATGATAACCTCTTTGCCCGCCATGATGCGGGAGACAGCCAAATAGGCCTCATACTGTTCAGTTTCAGTAGGCACGCTGTTCCGGTCCATGAACAGGAACTCGGTGCGGAACAGGCCGATGCCCTCGGCGCCAGCTTCCGCGGCTGCGCCAGCCTCCGCGGGGGAGCCGATGTTGGAGTACAGGGCGTAACGGTTGCCCTCGGCATCCACGGTCTCCCGGTCCCGGTAGACAGCCAGCAGGGCCTTTCTGCGGAGGAACTCCTCCTGCTTGGCCAAATACTCGGCCAGAGTGCGCTGGTCCGGGTTGACCATGGCGGTCCCTTCGCTGCCGTCCACGATGACGCTGTCGCCGTCCTTCAGCTGCTCCATGACCCGGGGCACGCTGAGTACGGCGGGCAGCTCCAGGGCCCGGGCCAGGATGGCGGAGTGGCTGGTCCGGCCGCCCACCTCGGTGAGGATGGCTGCAACGTGCTCTTTGTCCAGGCCCACCGTCATGGAGGGCGTCAGATCATGGGCTACCAGCACACTGCCTGCGGGCAGATGACTCACATCCACGCCGGTGACCCCCAGCAGGATGGCCAGCATCCGGCTGCGGATGTCCCGCACATCGGTGGCGCGCTGGCGCATGAGCTCGTCATCCACTCCGGCGAACATCTCGGCGTACATGGTGCACACCTGATCCACCGCTGCCTCGGCGCACTGGCCGGCATCAATGACCTCCTCCATCTGGCTCTGCATAAAGGGGTCGCTCAGCATCATGATCTGGCCGGTGAGGATCTCGGATTCCTTTTCTCCCACCTGTGCCCGGATGTGCTCCGCCATGGCGGTGGTCTTCTCGTTAAACTGGGTGATAGCTGCCTGGAGCCGATCTTTCTCTACCTCTTTGCCGCCGTATTTCACGGCGGAGTAGTCCAGACTTTGCTCCCGGACGCAGACGGCCTTACCGATGCCGATTCCGTCCGAAGCGGCGATGCCCCGTAAGATCATAGCGGTCTCCTCCTGTTTGTCGGTTCGGGGGTCCGGGCGATCACTCGCCCAGACCGGATTCCACCAGCTCCACAGCGGCCTTCAGAGCGTCGGCCTCCTGCTCGCCGCAGCACTGGATCTCGATCTCGCTGCCCTGCTTGATGCAGGCGGCCATCAGATGCATGATGCTCTTGGCGTTGATGTTCTTGCCGTTGAAAACGATGGTGACGTCGCTCTTGTACTTGGCCATGGTATTGACAAAGAGCTGAGCGGGACGCATATGCATACCCTGGGGATTGACGATCTTAGTCTTAGCGGTAACCATAGTAATACTTCCTTTCTGTATTCAGTCAAATGGGATGGATGAGGTGATAATTTGGTTAAGCCTTTTTCTTTTTGAGCAGGCCCAGCAGAATCATGCCGACCAGAGAGCCCACCACAAGGGCGACCACATAGCCCAGGATATTGGTCATGACGGGGAAGACGAAGATGCCGCCATGAGGTGCGGGGAGGGCGCAGCCAAAGGCCATGGACAGAGCGCCAGCCACACCGGAGCCCACGATACAAGCGGGCAGGACGCGGAGAGGATCGCTGGCGGCGAAGGGAATGGCACCCTCGGTGATGAAGCACAGGCCCATGATGTAGTTGACCACGCCGGACTTGCGCTCATCCTCGGTGAAACGGTTGCGGAAGAAGGTGGTGGCCAGAGCAATGGCGATGGGGGGCACCATGCCGCCGATCATGACGGCAGCCATGATATCGGAGCCCTGTCCGGCGGCCATGGTGGCCAGAGTGGAGGTGCCAAACACATAAGCGGCCTTATTGAAGGGACCGCCCATATCCACGGCCATCATACCGGCCAGTACGATACCGAGCACAATCTTGCTGCCCTCGCCCATGGCCTCCAGACCGGAGTACAGAGCGGTGTTGATGGCGCCCACAATGGGATTGATGAGGCACATAAACAGGCCGATGATGAGAAGTCCCACCACGGGATAGATCAGGATAGGTTTGAGGCCCTCCAATGCCCGGGGCAGCTTGTCGCAGACCTTCCGCATACCCAGCATCAGGTAGCCGCCGGCAAAACCGGCAATGAGCGCGCCCAGGAAGCCTGCGGAGACGGAAGTGCCGGAGGGGGAGGCGAAGGTAGCGCCGGACACGGCCAGTGCGCCGCCCACGAAGCCGACCATCAGGCCGGGCCGGTCGGCAATGGACATGGCAATGTAGCCGGCCAGAATGGGCAGCATGAAGTTGAAGGCCACGCCGCCGATGTTTTTGAACCATGCGGCAATGGGGGTGTTGGTGCCGAAGTTGGCGTAGTCAATGGAGGCGTCGTCCAGCAGGAAGGCCAGAGCGATGAGAATGCCGCCGCCGATCACGAAAGGCAGCATATGGCTGACGCCGTTCATCAGCTGCTTGTACAGCTTGCGGCCAAGGCTTTCATTAGAGGTCTCCTGAACCACCTGGCCGGCGTGATGATAGATGGGGGCGTTGGGTGCCTGACGGATCAGCTCCTCCGGCTTGTGGATGCCATCGGAGACGGGCACCCGCAGGACGGGCTTGCCGTTAAAGCGGGCCAGATCAACCTCTTTGTCGGCGGCAATGATGATGCCGTCACAGGTGTCGATCTCTGCCTGGGTCAGAATGTTTTTGGCGCCGCCGGAGCCCTGGGTTTCCACCTTGACGGAGATGCCGATCTCTTTGCCCTTTTTCTCCAGAGCCTCGGCAGCCATGTAGGTGTGGGCAATGCCGGTGGGGCAGGCGGTGACAGCCAGGATGCGGGGACCGGCTGCGGGGGTTTCAACAACGGAGGCGGGGGTTTCTGCGGGGACCTCTTCAGGGAATTTGGCAGCTTCGTATTTATCGATGACTTCCATGAAGGTTTTGGGGTCAGAGGCGGCGCGCAGCTCGCTGACAAAGTTGAAATCCATCAGCAGCACCATCAGGTGGGAGAGAATCTCCAAATGCAGATCCCCGTCCATGGGAGCGGCAATCATGAAGAAGAGGTCAGAGGGCTGGCCGTCCATGGCTCCGTAATCCACGCCCTCTTTCAGAATGCAGGCGGCCAGACTGGGGGATTTGACGCAGGCGCTTTTGGCGTGGGGCACGGCAATGCCCATCTCAATGGCGGTGCTGGTCTGGGACTCACGAGCCAGAATGGCCTGCTTATAGGTCTCCCGATCGGTGAGACAGCCACTTTTGCTTTGCAGGTCCACCAGCAGATCGATGGCGCCTTCCTTATCGGCGGCAGACGCTCCCAGTGCGATTTTTTCCGGGCTCAGCAGATCGATGATGCGCATGGTAGTGAGCTCCTTTCTGATTTAGAAGGTATGGATCAGTGCCATGATTTGTTCTTTGGTGGCCAGTCCGTCGGCAAAGGCAGTGGCGGAACCGGCAGCAGCGCCCAGACGCTGGGCATAGGCGTAGTCGCCGGTTTCCAGCCAGCCGGCCAGGAAGCCAGCTACCATGGAGTCACCGGCCCCCACCGAGTTGCGGACTTTACCCTTAGGTACGCCCAGACGGTGGCAGTTCCCGCGCTCGTCTACCAGCAGGGAGCCGTCTCCTGCCATGGAGACCAGTACGTTGCGGGCACCCTTGGCCTGCAGCTGGGCGGCGCAGTGCCGGATCTCGGTATCGGTGACAGGAGTCTTCCCGAAAATCTCACCCAGCTCGAGATTGTTGGGTTTGATGAGGAAGGGGTGATAGGGGAGTGCGCTGCACAGCAGATCCCGGGTGCTGTCCACCACAAACTGAATCCCCCGATCTTCCAGCCGGGCCAGAATCTGCTCGTACACGTCGTGAGACAGGGCGGCAGGCACGGAGCCGGAGATCACCAGGATGTCCCCGGCCTCCAGTCGGTCCAGCTTATCTTGCAGAGACCGCAGAGCCACTGGCCCGATGGTAGGACCCTGGCCGTTGATTTCAGTCTCGTCGCCTCCCTTGACCTTGACATTGATGCGGGTCAGCCCATCGGGAAGCCAGATGAAGTCGGTGCGGATGCCCTGGCTCCGGAGACCCTCCTCCAGGGCCCGGCCGGTGAAGCCGGCCAGGAAACCAAGTGCTACATTTTCCACACCCAGGGCGGACAAAACAGTGGACACGTTGATGCCCTTGCCGCCATACTGGATCTCCTCGCTCTGGGTGCGGTTGATCTGGCCTGGACGCAAAGCGTCCATCCAAACCACATAGTCCAGAGCGGGATTAAAGGTTACTGTATAGATCATGCGGATACCTCCTTGATCACCGTGTGTTCCAGATAGCTGGGGTCGGGCAGATGCTCGGTAATAATAGTGGCCTTTTCCAGAGGAAGTACAGTCACAGTGGATACCAACTCAAATTTGCTGCTGTCGGCCAGTACAAAGGTGAGGTAGGACTGCTCGGCGGCTTTGGTCTTGATGGCGGCCTCCTCCGGGTCGGGGGTGGTGAAGCCTTGACGGATGGTAATGCCGTTAATGCCCAGGAAGGCCTTGGTGAAGTTATACTTACCAAGCTCTTCCAACGCGCCGGTACCCACCACAGCCCAGGTGCCAGGCTTAAGATAGCCGCCCAACACATAGCCGCGCAGCCCCAGTTCCATCAGCCGTTGGGCGCAGGCAATACCGTTGGTGACAAAGGTAGCACGGGAACTCTTTAAGTACTCCAGCATCCGTACCGTGGTAGTCCCTGCGTCCAGGTAGACCACGTCGTCATTGTTGATAAGCTCGGCGGCATAATGGGCGATGAGATCTTTTTCATCCCGGTGGAGCAGGGACTTGGTGGTTACGTCCGGTTCTTCCCCCTGAAAGGTGCTGCTGGTCAGGACCGCTCCGCCATGTACCTTGTTTAGTCTGCCCTGGCGGGCCAGGATGGTGAGATCCCGCCGGATGGTGGCCTCTGATGCGCCGGTGAGCTCGCACAGACGCGTTACGCTGGCAGCCCTGCTGTTGGTCAGTTCCTGTAGGATGGTTTCAAAACGCTGCTCTGCCAACATTGAGAATCCCTCCTCTATGCTCTAGTTTGATTGAAAATGACTGTTCTATCTTGCGACTTCAATATAGCACTGATAACAATCATAGTCAATCATAATCAGTCAAGTTTACGCACAAAAAATCAGACTGCTTTTTAAACAGTCTGACGAATTGATCGGGGCGTCCTCTGGTAAAATCCAGCTAAAAAAGAAAACTCAAGATAGGAAGCAAGCAAAAACGAACAAAAAAGGTGCGCCGGTGGAGAAAAAACACCGGCGCATAGATATTACTGGAGCAGACCCATAATCATGGTAACAATTCCGGCTACCAGGAGCACAGCTCCACCTACCTTTGTAGTGATGCTGGAGCGCATCCGCCGAAAAACGGTTTGCAGTTTTTCAAAGGGGATCAGAAGGAAAATCAGGCCCAGGATGATGAACAGAGCGCCCAGGGAGAAATAGACCATCATGGTTTCACCCACCGTTTCTTATGGAGTAGTTTCATCTTACCAGTTCTGGCCTGGTATTGCAAGAGTTCCTTGTATTTCGAAGGGACATCTGATAGGATAACAGAGAAATCAGGTGAGGAGCCGAGAGCTTCAATGGAGGGTATCCATGCGGGAATATGGGGGAGCGCTGCGCCGGACGGCGCTGTTTCGCGGAATGGAAGAGGAGGAGCTGTTTGCCCTGCTGGATTGTATGGGCGGCGGTGTGCGGCGGTATCCGCGGGGGACTGCGGTGCTTCGAGCGGGAGATCCAGCTACCCATTTGGGCGTGGTACTGGCCGGTCAGGTGCAGGTGAGCCGCATCCGACCTGACGGGCAGCGGATCGTGATGGGGGAGATGGGGCCAGGACGGCTGTTTGCCGAGTCCTATGCCTGTGCCGGGGCGGAGAGTTTACCGGTCACCGTTACCGCCACAGCGGATACAGCGGTGCTGCTGCTGGATTGCAGGCGGCTGTCTACCCCCTGTGCCTCGGCCTGCGGAGCCCACGGAAAACTGATCCACAACCTGCTGTGGGTGCTGGCTGAGAAAAATCTGTTTCTCACGGGGAAACTGGATCACCTCTCAGGACGAACCATTCGGGAGCGGCTGCTCTCCTACTTGGAGGAGGAGGCAGCCCGCACCGGTCGGACCACGGTGGTGGTGCCCTTTGACCGCCAGGCGCTGGCAGACTACCTCTGTGTGGATCGAAGCGCACTATCCCGCACCATCGGCCAGCTGCAAAAGGAAGGGGTGCTGGAGGCCGACCGCCGGCGATTCCGTCTGAAGGGGCTGCCAGAGTCTCAGAAATAAGAAAGCGGGCCTGTTGCAAAATGCGCAGCTCGTACAAAGACCCGTCATTCCGAGAAAAACGGCCGCCCGGTGGGCGGCCGTTTTTCGTGGGAATCCGCCCCTTTTGCCGAGGAAACGGATTGCCACGCCAGTGTGCGCACTGGCTCGCAATGACAGGCTTGTGCAAAACAGCTATTTTGCAACAGGCCCGCTTTTCGTTTGTTAGTTCAGGAAATCCTTCAGCTTCTTGGAGCGGGAAGGATGACGCAGTTTACGCAGGGCCTTGGCCTCGATCTGACGGATACGCTCACGGGTGACCTTGAACTCCTTGCCCACTTCCTCCAGGGTGCGGGTGCGGCCGTCCTCGATGCCGAAGCGCAGCTTGAGCACCTTCTCCTCGCGCTCGGTGAGGGTACCCAACACGGAGACCAGCTGCTCCTTCAGCAGGGTGAAGGAAGCAGCCTCGGAAGGCTCGGAGGCGTCCTCGTCGGGGATGAAGTCGCCCAGGTGGGAATCCTCCTCCTCGCCGATGGGGGTCTCCAGAGAAACGGGCTCCTGGGCAATCTTCAGGATCTCCCTTACCTTGTCCACCGGCATATTCATCTCCTCGGAGATCTCCTCGGGGGTGGGATCGTGGCCCAGCTCCTGGAGAAGCTGACGGGAGACACGGATGACCTTGTTGATGGTCTCTACCATATGGACGGGGATACGGATGGTACGGGCCTGGTCAGCAATGGCCCGGGTAATGGCCTGACGGATCCACCAGGTGGCGTAGGTGGAGAACTTGTAGCCCTTGGTGTAGTCAAACTTCTCCACGGCCTTGATGAGACCCAGGTTGCCCTCCTGGATCAGGTCCAGGAAGAGCATACCGCGGCCCACATACCGCTTGGCGATGGATACCACCAGACGGAGGTTGGCCTCGGCAAGGCGCTGCTTGGCCGCCTCGCCACGCTTCACCAGACGGCGAAGCTCCTTGATGTCGTCCTCAGACAGGGCGATCTCCTCGCCGGCCTCCTTGGCCCGCTCCATATCCTCCAGCTGCTCCTTGGCAGCGTCACCGGCGCCCATATCCTGGGCCAGCTGTACCTCCTCATCGGGGGTGAGCAGGTTGACTTTGCCGATCTCCTTCAGATACATACGGACCGGATCGTCAATGCCGAAGGAGTCCACCAGAGTGTTGGGGTCTACGATCTCCTCTTCGGGCAGGTCTTCGATTTCATTGAGCTCCTCCAGAGGAGGCATGGTGTCGTCGGCCAGCTCGGGCAGATAGTCGTCGCCTACCGTGTCGATGCCCAGGTTCTCCAGGGTATCGTAGATCTTGTCCATCTGCTCGCTTTCCAGATCCAGGTTCTCCAGCACGTCCATCAGTTCGCTGGAGGAGAGCTTGCCGTTTTTCTTGCCGCGCTCGATCAGCTCCGCCAGTTTTTCGGCGCCCTGGACGCCTTCCACCACCTTCATGACCTCGATCTTGCCCTGCTCCATCTTCTTCGCGTTGTCGCGGGCCAGCTTGGCCTGATCCTCCAGGGTCAGGGTGAGCTCTTTTTTACCGGTGGTCTTCTTTTCACTCATGCGGTTGTCCTCCATATGATTTTTTCTCTCTGAATTTATCCCGGGCTGCCAGCAAAGGGTCCAGCCCGACGCCGCCCCGCTTGGCGGCTTCTGTCTCGATAATCTCTAAGTAGTCATGCAGCGCCTGGCTGCGATTGGAACGGGTCTCCGGTTGCTCCAGAATTCCGGTGATGTGGCTCATCTCCTCCGGGTCCAGCGATCCGGACAGTGCGCCCAGTTGTAAGCTGAGCCCTTGGCTGTGCCGCTGCTTGAGCAGCACATAGAGCTTGGCCAGCAGGGGAGAGGAGAACTGGGACGGGTCCAGTCCATCTGTCTCGGGCAGCAGGCCCGGGTCCAGCAGCAGCAAGCGGATCACACCCTCCTCCGCACGAGCGGAGCGGATATTCTCGTAGTGCAGCTGCCTGGATTTGGGCTGGAGCTGAACGGCGGGGGTCAGGTCCTTTTTTGCCTGGACTTTTCTGGCCCGCCAGGCCCGGTCCTTTCGGTAGCGGGCTACCTCCTGGGCCATGGCGGTTCCGGAAATGCCGGCTGCTGCTGCTGCTTTATTGCCGTAGATTTCCCGCTCAATAGGGCTTTGAAGGGCGGCGATGGTGGCCACAGCTTCCTTTAGATAGGCCAGCCTGCCCTCTTCGCTTGACAGGTCATGTTTTGCCTGCAGACTGTCCAGCCGGTAGTCGTTTTGTCCGGCGCTGCCATTGAGGCACTTCTCAAAAGCGGCAGGGCCAAACTTTTTAACGAAATCATCCGGGTCCTGTTTGATGGGCTTGCCCTCGGCATCAAAAGCGTTGGGCAGCTGGAGTACCCGGACGGTGAGGTTGGCGTTTTTCAAAATGTTAAGCACCCGGTCGGTGGACTGCTTGCCGGCGGCATCATTGTCGTAGCAGAGCACCAGCTCCTTGGTGTACCGGGCCAAAATGCGGGCGTGCTCCTCAGTGAGGGCGGTTCCCATGGTGGCAACCACATTATCAAAGCCCGCCTGGTGCAGGGTGATCACGTCGATGTTGCCCTCCACCAGAATCAGGTTGGGCCGCTTGGTGTTCTTGGCGAAGTTGAGGGCGTAAATGAGACGGCCTTTTTTGAAGAGCACCGTCTCCGGAGTGTTCAGGTACTTGGCGCCCTCCAGTCCGGGGAGCAGGCGGCTGGTGAAGCCCACCACCTCGCCCCGCACATCAATGACCGGGAGCATAAGCCGGGACCGGAACTTGTCATAGATGCCGCCGTTCTTTCCGGCTACTGCCAGACCGGCGTCAATCAGATCCATTTTGGTGTAGCCCTTGGCAGTCATGGCCTTTGTGAGGGCATCCCACTGATCGGGCGCGGCCCCCAAACCGAACCGGGTAGCGGTACGGGGAGAGATCTGCCGTTGGGCGATATAGTCCCGCACCTGCTGGCCGCCGGGACCAATGAGATAGTCGTGGTAGAAACGGGCTGCGTCTTTGGACAGCTCCAGCAGTCGGGACCGCTTTTTGCGATAGGCCTCGTTTTCTCCGGCCTCCGGCACCTCAAGACCTGCCCGCTTGGCCAGCAGCTTTACCGCGTCCAAAAAGGGGAGATTCTCCATCTCCATGACAAAGGAAATTACGCCGCCACCCTTGCCGCAGCCGAAGCAGTGGTAGATCTGCTTATCGGGAGAGACGGAGAAGGAGGGGGTCTTTTCGTTGTGGAAAGGGCACAGGCCCCACAGGTTGTTTCCCTTTTTCGTGAGGTGGACATAGGAAGAGACCACGTCGGCAATGTCGCTGCGGGCCACCAGATCGTCAATGAATTGTTCTGGTATCGCCACAGGCATCCTCCTTCCGACTATCTTTTCCAATCAATGCCAATCTCATACGCTGGTATATGTAAAGTTAAATGCCCTTACGGCACAAACGCCTTTAAAAGCATTTATACTCTGATGGTGTAAGCATAAATCACTTTACGCTCCAGGACTTCGGGATGAAAGCGTCGCTGAACTGGTCCACGGCATATTTATCGGTCATGCCGGAGATATAGTCGCATACGGCGCGCTCTACGCCCTCCTCCACCCGGATGTCCTGATATTCCGGAGGCAGCTTGTCCGGGTCCTTCACATAGTACTCAAACAGGCGGCGGATCATGTCCTGGGCCTTTCCCTCCTCGCCCTTGGCTACCGGGCTGCGGTAGACATATTCAAACATGAACTCCCGCAGTTCATTCATAGCGTCCCGGCAGGCGGGGGACTGGACAATGTCATTCTTTCCGGCGGACTGGGTGATGATGTCCACCGTCAGAGTGTTGATTCGCTCAGAGTGGGTGAAGCCCAGTACCTGGGAGACCGAGAGGGGCAGGTCCATGGGATAGATGATCTTGCCCCGCATGGCGTCGTCAATGTCGTGGTTGATGTAGGCGATCTTGTCGGCCAGCCGCAGCAGACGGCCCTCCAGGGTCTCGGCCTGGTCGGAGCCGGTGTGGCAGAGAATGCCCCGGCGCACCTCGTAGGTCAGGTTGAGTCCCTCGCCGTCCCGTTCCAGACGGTCCACTACCCGAAGAGACTGCTCGTTATGGGCAAAGCCTCCGGGCATGATCTCATTGAGGACCCGCTCTCCGGCGTGTCCGAAGGGGGTGTGGCCCAGATCGTGGCCGTAGGCGGCCGCTTCTGCCAGATCCTCATTGAGGCGTAAGCCCCGGGCGATGGTGCGGGCAATGCGGCTGACCTCGATGGTGTGGGTCATGCGGGTGCGGTAGTGGTCCCCCTCCGGCTCCAGAAAGACCTGAGTCTTGTGCTTGAGCCGCCGGAAGGCCTTGGAGTGGACAATCCGGTCGATATCCCGCTGAAAGCAGGTCCGGGTGGGGCAGGGCTCCAGAGGCACCAGACGTCCCCGGGAGCGGGCGGACAGGCAGGCATAGGGGGAGAGCAGGGCCGCCTCGGCGGCTTCGGTCTGTTCACGCAGTACCATGGGCGCTCACCAGCCTCTCAGCAAATTTCAACCTTTACTCTTTATACGCCGCAGCCTGGATAAAACCCTTCTTTTTTTGTAAATTTTCTATTGTGCTCACAAATCCCCCTGATGAGGGTGGCTGGATTCGTCATTTTGCTCGCCGGTAAGCAGGGCCAGAAGCTCGGCGGGGGTAGAGATGATCTGCTGTGCACCCTGTTCGGTCAGAAATTGCGCGTCACGGAAGCCCCAGCTCACCGACAGACAGGGCAGACCGGAATTGCGGGCGGTCTGGATATCCACCTCGGAGTCGCCTACATAAACGGCCTCTTCAGGCTGAGCGCCCAGTTCCTTCAATGCGCGAAGTACCGTGTCGGGAGCAGGCTTGCGGGCAACTCCCTGGGATTCACCGATGGCCACCTTTACCCGATCGCCAAAGTAGGTCTGACACAGACCTTTGACAGCGCCGTCAAATTTGTTGGATACCACTGCCAGTTTGATCCCGGCCTGATTCAGACCGTCCAGCAGCTCCAGCACACCGGCGTATGGAGCGGTGCGGTTCTCCATATTCAGCAGGTAGTGGGCCCGGAAATCAGCCAGACACCGGGCCTCCAGTTCTTCAGGGGTTCCCTCGGGCACGGCACGGTGAATGAGCAGGCCTACGCCGTTGCCCACAAAGCGGCGTACCTCATCCAAAGAGCGGGCGGGCAGTTTGTGGAGGGCCAAAGCATAGTTGGTACTGTCGGCCAGATCCTGAAGGGTATCCAGCAGGGTGCCGTCCAGATCGAAAATCACGGTGGAATAGGGAATCATAACAAGCCTCCTTATCAGCAATGGCAGGAAATGCGGGCGGTCCGTGGGACCGCCCGCATTGTGGGTCAGTAGAGTCCGTTGGCAGAGAGAATCTGGGTAACCTGCATGGCACGGTTGGACCAGGCGGCGGCAGCCCCATGTTCCCGCCGGCGGACGGCAGGCCAACCATCCGGTTCTTCCAGAGCACGGATGCACAGCCGCACAAACTCGCCGGGGCTGTGGGCGGCGTAGATTACGTCAGGGAAATGCTCCACATGGTCGGGGTAGAACATAGCCACAATGGGCTTGCCGGAAGTGAGATATTCATAGACCCGGCTGGGTACGATGTCGGCGCCGTAGTCAGACTGCCGCAACAGATGAAGGCACACGTCGAATCGGGACAGATAGTCTGGAATATCCACCGGCAGCTGGCGGCCCAGCAGACGGACGTTGGGAAGGGCCTCCAGGGTGCGCAGCTGGGGATTGTAGGGCTCTACCTGCCCTACAAAGACAAAAGTGCACCGGGGCAGAGCCCGGGCGGCCTGGATGGCCGGTGTCAGGTCAAGATCCTCCCAAATGGTGCCCACAAAGCCCAGAATGGGCCCGGTGAGGTCGGCCAGGGGAGCGGGACACTCATTGTCTGGCCGGGAGAACATGGGATAGCTTACCCCATTGGGAAGCAGGGCAATGTTGTCGCTGCAGGGGGAGAGGTGGTCCACCAGCCCCTCGGAGGCGGCAAAGATCACGTCGGCAGCCAAGGCCAGGTCGCTCTCCCACTCGGGTGGAGTGTCCAGCCAGTCCTGGGCGCAGTCATATACCAGCCCCTGATGGGGGATGGCGTCCAGCAGATGGACCTGCTCCGGGGAAGTGCACCAGAGCAGGGGCTCCCGAAAGCGATGCATATCCATCAGCTTAAGAATATGGCGGGTCAGCTTGCGGTCCCGGACAAACCGGAGCAGCCGCTGATCCTCGGAGGCCTCGGGAGCAGGCGGGAGGGCATATACGGTCAGGCCGGGGCGTACTTTGCGGCCGGGCTTGCGGTAGTTCCGGGAAGGAGGCTCCAGAAAGAGGATCTTGGCATCCTTCAACCGGGTCATCAGCTGCTGGGTGCGGGTGGGGATGGTGCTCCAGGGTTGGGAGGAGAGGCACAGGATCTGTTTCAACGGGACACACCCTCCAAAAGCCGGCGGGCAGTCTCCTGGTTGCGCTCCTCCACCTGGCGCAGCCGCTCCACGCCGCCGGACAGAAATTCGGTGTCTCCGATCCGGGCATAGACTGCGTCGATGTAGCCGCACAGGGATTCCGCCGTCACCTTATCCAGGTCGGTGTACAGATCCTGGCCGATATAGGAGAGGAAAGAGCTGATTTTCTGGTCGTATACCACGCCCACCAGAGGCACACCCTGGCCGGCGGAAAAGACGAGGGCGTGCAGACGCATAGAGATAACCGCCTGCATCCGTGCAAACAGACCGATAGTGTGGTCGGAACTGCCGGTATGGGTAAGAATATGGTGGGGGGCCTTCATATACTTAGCAGCCAACTTGGCGGCATCCACATCCAGACGCCGCTCAATGGGCAGAAAGACGGGGGTCAGGCCGTATTTCTCATAGGCGTAGTCGGCGGCGGCGGCAAAAACGGGGGCCTTGGCCTCAAAGCCCGGCCAGGGCCGCAGGGCAAAGCCGATATATTTTCCGTTGGGATCGATGCCCTGGCTCTCCAGAATGCCGTCCACCACAGGCGCGGGAGCGGCGGGCAGAATGACCGTGGGGTCGGCGGAGAGAATGATTTCCGGGTGGGTGACCTTCATGTCGGTCAGCTCCTCCCGGGAGTGAGTATCCCGCAGGGTGATGGCGTCCACGCTCTTCTGGAGCACCTTGGAGGCCCGTTTCCGATTGGAGGGGGAGTGGATGGGACCGATGCCGCAGCCGTACATCATAACCTGATTGCCCAGCCGCTTGGCCCAGGAGATGGTGAAGAGATAGAACCACAGGGAGCGATGGCTGGTTACGTCCTGCATCAGGGAACCGCCGCCGTTGATATACAGCTTGGTTTTTCGCATCCGCCACAGGAACTTGGGGAAGGCAAAGGTGTAGATGGAGTTGACACGATAGGTGCGCCGGGTATCTTCCGGGCTGCGGGAGAGCACCCAAATGGGAAGGTCAGGGTCCACCTGGCGCAGCTCGGTGACAATGGCCTCCAGAATGGCATCGTCGCCGGCGTTGCCCCGGCCATAGGCTCCGCATACCAGAGCGCCATCCCGCCGGCCGGTCTTGCGGGCCTGGCGGCGGAGAATGGTGTCATAAATGGAGAGCTGTCGCTGGAGGGTGCTCTCCAGAGAGTAGTCCTCCTTGGCCCTCTGATAGAGCCGCTGGCCCATATGCTGGCGCAGCTCCGGGTCCTGAGCCAGCGCAATGAGGTGGCGGGAGAGTCCCTCCGCGTCCCCTGCCTCAAAGAGGAAACCGTGGATACCATGCTCGATCAGGTAAGGCACGCCGCCTACCCGGCTGGCCACTGTGGGCAGGCCCGCCCGGGCGCCTTCGGTGAGGGAGTAGGGGAAGGTCTCGGAGAGAGAGGTGAGGGTATTGATGTCCAGAGCATTGTAGAAGCTGTCGGTGTCGGACACCCAACCGGCAAAGCAGACCTGCTTGGCTACTCCCAACTGGTTGGCCAAGTCCTTCAGCATTCCCATCTGCTCGCCATCACCGGCGATAAGCAGCCGCAGATGAGGGCAGACTTTATAGGCCAGAGCAAAGCCGCGGATCAGAGTAGCAATATCCTTGACTGGGTTGAGGCGGGCGGCAATGCCCACCACAACGGAGTCCTGGCCGGCGTCCAGCCCCACGCTCTTCCAGTATTCCTCCCGGGAGAGGGCGGGGGTACGGGGGGCAAAATCGATGCCGTTGTAGATGGTGAACAGCTTGTCCGGATCAAAGCCGCGGGAGATGAGCAGATCGGTCATGGCATCGGACACGCCGATGCGGTAGTCCAGCTTCCGCAGAGCGATGGTGTTGATGGTGCCGTAAGTGATGCGGGAGAAGGGGCGGCCCAGGTAGTCCAGTCGATAATCGGAGTGGACAGTGGTAACCACGGGCAGACCGGTGGCCTTCCGCAGCAGAGCGCCCATCAAATTGCCCCGGGCGCCGTGACAGTGAAGGATCTGATAGCCCCCCTCCACGATCATCTTTTTCAGGGTGTTGCGGGTTTTCAGCAGATTGTGTCCAGGCAGGACCACAGTGGGAATGCCAAGTTCCCGGGCCTCCTGAGCAAATGGACCTTCCATAAAACATACCATGGTAACATCGATGGTATGGGCAAGATTTTTTAGCAGGGAATGAACGTGGGTCTTGGCGCCGCCGCTGTCGCCGCCGGAGATGAGGTGCATGACCTTCATGGAATCAAAACCTCCAAAGAAAAAAGAAAGTACTTGTGTCTCGGTGGGGATCTATGATACAATAACCCGGTACCATTGTACCAAGTGCGACATGAATTTACAACCTCGGAGGCTGCAAAAAGATGATAGACGAAAAGGGAAGACTGTTTGGTAAAATCAACATCGTGGATCTGCTGGTGATCCTGGTGGTTATTATTGCGGCAGTGGTTTTGGGTATGAAGTTCCTCAAGCCGGGCAGCAGTGGTGTTGTAGGCGGAGGTTCCACCACCACCCATGTGGAGTATACCGTGCTGGTAGAGAGCGTCCAGCCGGCGGTTTATGAGAGCATCAAGGAGAATTATATCCCCTCCACCCTGATGGCCTCTGGCGAGCTGCTGGACGGCCAGGTCACCGCTGTGGAGGCTAAGCCCCACGGCGGAGATGTGACGGTGAGCACGTCTGGCGACACAGTGGCCTTTACAAATGACAAGGGCCTGCTGGATCTGACCTTCACGGTTGAGTGCAATGTGGCCAACCCCATTACCACTGAGATTGGCACCCAGGAGGTGCGTGTGGGTAAGAACCACATCCTCAAAACCGATAAGTTTGAGCTGAATGGCGTGGTCCTGGACTGCACCTGGAGCGAGAACGCCGAGTAAACCGGCTGAGATCGATCAAAATAGAGAGGGCGGCGGTCATGGTACCGCCGTCCTTTTTCCAATAGGAGGAACTTATTATGCCCCAATGTCTGCTGCAGATAGACGGCGGTATTCTGCTCTGGATCCAGAACTTCCTGCGCTGTGCTGTGCTGGACCCGATCATGATCATTTATACCCAGATGGGTGATGCTGGCATCCTGTGGATTGTGCTTTCTGTGGTGCTGCTCTGTATTCCCAGGACCCGCAAAGCGGGTTTTGTCAGTTTGATAGCCATGTTGCTGGGCCTGCTGTGTACCAATGTGGTGCTCAAGCATCTGGTGGGCCGTACCCGGCCCTGGCTGATGGTAGAAGGGCTGATTCCGCTGGTGGCAGAGAACGACCCCAATTCCTTTCCTTCGGGCCATACCTGCGCCGCCTTTGCGGCGGCCTCTGCCTGGTGCCGTACCCTGCCCCGGCGGTGGATGAAGATCGTCGCCGTGGTAATGGCGGCTCTGATGGGCTTCTCCCGGCTCTATGTGGGAGTTCACTTCCCTACAGACGTGTTGGCCGGTATGGCGGTTGGCCTGCTGTGCGGCTGGCTGGCCTGGCTCATCTGGAAGCGGCTGGCCGCCTGGCGGGGCTGGGAGGCATAACCATGCGGGCGGAAGAAATGCAGACCACTCTGCGGAATGGAAGCCGGTGTCTGCTTCGCAGTCCCCGCCCGGAGGACGGGGAAGCGGTGCTGCGCCATCTGCGCCGGGTGGCAGCAGAGAGCCCTTTTACTGCCTTTCTGCCGGAGGAGATCAGCAATACCCTGCGGGAAGAGCAGGCCTTTCTCAAGCGGCAGCTGGCCAGTCCGGGCAGACTGATGTTGGCCGGATTTGTGGAGGGCAGGTTGATTGGGCTGGGGGGCGTGGGCCCTGCGGCAGCCAACCGAAAATGCGGTCACCGGGCTGAATTGGGATTATCTGTCCGCTGCCGCTGGTGGGGGCAGGGCCTGGGCCGGATGCTGATGGATGGACTGTGCCGGGAAGCCAGGCATATGGGCTATGCCCGCATGGAGCTGTCAGTGATGGAAGACAATGTCCGGGCGGTGGCCCTCTATGAGAACTGTGGGTTTGAGCGTTTTGGCCTGCTGCCCGATGCCTACCGTACAGAGGGAGACAGTCAGGCCGCCATTTTGATGAGCAAGGTATTATAAAATGGACGCCAGTCCCTATGGGACCGGCGTCCATTTTATATGTGCTTATTCGGTGGTGTAGTTGTCAAAATAGCCCTGGATGTAGACAATGGGGGTACCCTTGTCGCCGGAGCCGGAGGTCAGATCGCACAGAGATCCGATCAGATCGGTCAGGCGGCGGGGGGTGGTGCCCTGAGCAGCCATCTTACCCACGAGGGAGCCGTCCTTCTTCTTGATCTCGCCCTTAATGGCCTCGCGCAGAGCCTCGCCGGACAGAGCGGCAAAGTCATTGTCAGCCAGGTACTTCAACTTCAGCTCGTTGGGGGTGCCTTCCAGACCGGCGGTGTAAGCGGGGGAGACCACCGGATCGGCCAGCTCCCAAATCTTACCCACAGGGTCCTTGAAGGCGCCGTCGCCGTAGACCATGACTTCCACGTGCTTGCCGGTGGCCTTCAGCAGCCGGGCCTGGATTTCCTCCACCAGATCCTGGCAGGGACGGGGGAAGAGCTTCACCTTGTCCTCGGTGGACTTGTTGGAGCCCAGCAGGCCATAGTTTTCATTGTAGCCGCTGCCGTTGATGGGAGCGGTCATGATCTCATCCAGGCAGAACACCTTCTCGGCGCCGGCGGCAACCAGGCGGCGCTTGGTGCGGGCGCGGGTGTGGATGTCGCAGGCCAGCACGTTCTTGGTGTAGGCCAGAATAGCCCGGGGATCGTTGGCGAAGATGACCTCCACCTCAGCGCCAGACTCACGGATCAGATTGGAATAATAGTCCACATAGTCCACGCCGGTAAAGGGGTGGGTGGTGTAGCCGAACAGCTCGCGGTAGCGCTCCAGAGAGAGCACATCCTTGTAGGGGTCCACACCCTTTTCGTCCATCACGTCCTCATCAATGAGGTGATTGCCCACCTCGTCGGAGGGATAGGACAGCATCAGGACCACCTTCTTGGCGCCCTTGGCGATGCCCCGCAGGCAAATAGCAAAACGGTTGCGGCTGAGGATGGGGAAGATCACGCCAATGGTCTCTCCGCCCAGCTTCGCCTTTACATCGGCGGCAATATCGTCCACCGAGGCATAGTTACCCTGGGCGCGGGCCACAATGGCCTCAGTCATGGCGACTACGTCGCGGTCGCGTACGGAGAACGCGCCATCGTTGACCGCCTCCAGGACAGACCTGGTGACGATCTCGGCCAGGTCATCTCCGCTGCGGATAATGGGGGCGCGGATACCCATGGATACGGTGCCGACCATCCGGCTCATAGAACAACACTCCTACTATAGTTGGATTCGCTGCGGTATTCCCGTAACATTGAAATTATACTATATTTTTTTCTGCTTGTAAAAGGTTTTTTCTTTGCAAACGAACTTTATTCGACGGATACCCACTGCCGGACCACGTCAAGAAAACGGGCGGTCAGAGGGGAAAGCGGCTTGCCCCGGCGAACGGCCAGGGTGATGTCCCGATAGCGGGGATGTTCCAGAGGGATGGCGGCGAAATTGCGGCCGGTACCCTGCAGAACCAGTTCTGGTCGGATACTGACACCCAGCCCCTGCTCCACCATGGCCAGGATGGCAAAGTCGTCGTTGACGGTGTAGCGTAGGTTGGGATGGATGCCCTCCTCCTGGAAGATCTCTCCGATCTCCACATCCCGCTCCTCAGGAATCCAGATGAAAGGGTCCTGGGCCAACCGTTCTATGGGATAGAAGGGGGCGTGTGCCAGAGGGTGGTCCGGTGGGAGCACCGCCATAAACTGATCACGGCGCAGGGGAAAGACCTCCAGATCGTCTCCGGCGGGCAGTCCCAGAAAACCACAGTCTGCCTGCCCCTGGCGGATCAGGTCCTCCACCTCTGCAAACTCCCACTTGCTCAGTAATTCAAAATGGATGCCGGGATAGCGCTGGAGAAAGAGCTTCATAATAGGAGGCAGCCAGTGGATGGATACGCTGGCGAAGGTGCCCACCCGCAGGGTGCCACGGGTCAAACCGTGGAGATGGGCAGCCTGCTCCTCCAACTCCTTCTGGGCGTTGCACACAGCTCGCAGATATGGAAGCAGTGACTCACCGGCTGCACTTAGATGCACGCCGCCCCGTCCCCGGACCAGCAGCTCCATGTCCCATTCCTGTTCCAGCGCGGCGATCATCCGACTGGCCGCCGATTGGGTGTAGCCCAACGCCTCAGCTGCCTTGGTAATCCCACCCAGTTCTACTGTTTTCAGCAGGATCTGATACTTGATCAGGCTCATATCAATCATTCCGTTTCATCATGAATTTCATGAAAAAGATTCGTTTGCATCATAGTAAACTCTATTGTATACTATAACCAGAAGGAAGGCAAGAGCGAACGACAGAAAGGAGCGATTTCCATGAAGAAGAACAACGCAATGGTAATGAATCGGAAGAACAACGGCTATGAGCTGATGGGAAAGGGTATGTCGGTCAACGTCATGCGCACCTATTGGAAGGGAAGCCCCTGGAAAGCGCTTCGGGACTGCGTCCGCAGCGTATAATTTGATCTTTGCTCCGGTTGGGGAGAACCGATAGAAGCCCGGAGGGCCTGCCGAATGGCAGGCCCTCCGGGCGGTTTTTTATATTATGCCCCCAAGTCTGCTGCCTGAGGGAAGGGATAGGTTGTGCTGCCGATGGTAATGGATTCCACCTGGCTCAGGTCAAAGGCCTGGGCAGGGGTAAAGCGGAAGACATGGATGCCGTCCCGACTAGACCCGGGGTAGGGACTCTCGCCAGATCCCCAGGTTCCGGCATAGGCGCTGGGAATCTGAGTAATCAGCTCCGAAGTGCCGTCCCGGTAGTTCAGCCGTGCATCTGCCAAAATTTCCTTTACGCTGACCAGCCAGCTGCCGCCGTATGTGTCCCTGACCAGATAACCCTCCAGCTGCGGGGGCAGCTCTATGTCGGAAAGCTTCTCCAGATCCAGAAGTACCTCCGCACCGGAGACGGCTGTCCACTCCTCCAGAGTGGGGGTCTGCATCTCCAGTTCAATATAACCTGCGCAGATGGAGATTTGATAGATGGTGCCCTCCTGGGTATATTCGGAAAATTCCGGCTGGTCGGGCCGCAGACCCCAGGCTTCCTCCATCTGCCGGGTGGTATTGACCACTGTAATGTCTGCCGGGCAGCTGAGGGTCTGGCTCTCGGTCACCGGTATGATCACCGGGCCGTAAGCAGCGATGGGCTTACCCTTACACGGACACTAGACAGAGTAGAACTGACCGCAGAAGTACGCCCTGCGGCTCCAGTGTGGCGTGTAGCAATGGTAATCCAGGTAAGAGTAAAAGAGGGCCGTGTACAATGGGTGCAGACGTTTGACAACATACAGGAACTTGAGAGGTGTTATGGAAGTTTCTCTGATAGAATCCAACATAGACTTGGTTGCTTCCGTGGCCCGAAAGTTTAAAGAAGATGACGACTTGTTTCAAATTGGCATGATTGCTCTTTGGGAAGCCTCTGAAAAATGGGACCACGTTCACCCATTTCGTCCGTGGGCCAGACGGGTAATCAGGCACCGGATGATAGACCATAGAGAACCTGCACAGGACTTCTTGTCCGTCTGTGCACATCGCCTTCATTGTGATCATTTGGATTCCCCCTGTTGTGTAGTGGGTGTGGCGATACCCCTATACCCCTCTCCGCAACCGCCCCCTCGTTTTCCGCTACCCCCTACCGGGTGGGGGTGGTGGTAGGGTGTACCCCCCTCCCCCCTTGCCTGCAACAGTCCAGAGGCAGCGCCACGCCACGGGCAGGGCCTCCGTTATAATGCCCAACCAGCAGCCAGGAGGGGGGTGACGCTTATTGCCCCAAGTTTACCGAAACGCTGTATCCATTGCGGCACAATACTTTAAAGATTTATGCCAACTCAACAAAATAACTATTTTATTGAGTACGCTTGTCTTTGCGGCCCTTGGGAGGTGTCCCGAACGATACAGAGACCTTGAGGAGGCCAGCACCATCCGCTTCCGGCCTGTCGGTGTATCCTCCATAGGGTTTTTGCTTGAGCAGGAAGATTGCCGCCGCGTCGGTCCTCTGCTCCAGGCGGTTGCGGATCTCCAACATAGCTTTTTGACAGATCTGCGGGTGTCTCTTGTATCCCGGCTCCCCCGCCTCCCACACTTTCCACTCCTTCTCAGTGACACCGAGATGCAGGAGCAAACCGGGCTTTGTGGGCCTTGTCCCATCGGCGTCACAGGCGGAAAAGTAGTCAGCGCAAGCCTGATCCAGCTGGGGAGCCGTGTAGTAGGTAAGCAAGCCCTCTTTCTCCCGCTGTTTGTCCGTCTTGTACATCTGTGACACCTCCCTCCGGGCCGTAACCTGCAAGTCTTTCGTTCTACTATAAGGGTGCGAGGGGGAAGCGTGTTATGTGACAAGTCATTACGCTAAAGTAAAACCGCAATCCATTGTCTCACAGCGGATTGCGGCTTTAAAAATTTTTTTGTTTTGGGAATCCTAGAGTGTGTGTTATCTAGCTTTACACCTCGTTAAGTGGCTGAAAAAGTTATAAAATCCTATGTTTCCGCGTCCTCTGTTCCCGCCTCTTCCAGCGGCTTTACAGCCTCCATAACGGCATCAATAATAAACCTATTTACGCTCTTTCCGGCCCGCTCTGCGGCGTCCTGGATAGCGTCCTTTGACCCAGCCGGGAAAGCAACAGAAAGCCGGTCGAGGTTGGCCCTGTCCCACCGCCTGTTACTCTCTCTTTTCTTCTCATTATAAGGCATGATGAACCCCCTTTTCTTGTTTCAAGTGTATCATGCATCAAAACACTTAACAAGTGCGCACAATGCACAAAACAGCTTGCTTAACCTTGTGCATCATTGCTGATTGACGGCACTTAATAAGTGCGATATGATATAGCCACAACAAAGCCAAACCGCAAGGAGGAATCACAATGAAAATGTACAGCAGCTACCGCGAAGCGTGCGATATCTTCGAGTCCATCAGCCCTGAGTTCATTTACAGTATC